>JAITNR010000202.1 GCA_031290375.1 Prevotellaceae bacterium
AGCCGAAAAATCGTTAAACCTGCGCAGTTCCCAACTGCCCGATTTTACAATGTTTCCCACATTTTGATTGATATTTCCATTTTCTATGGTTTCGGTAATTTTATAAATTCTGTAAAAAAACCCGTCTAAATTTGTGTGCGTAATATTTACGGCAATCGGCTCGTTTGGCAACGAAGTTTCGTCAATTTGTACCTGCAAATTTTGTTTTTCAAGTTCTGCCATTAAATTTTCGCAATTTACCTGCCATTTGTTGTTTTGTAGTGGCAAAAAATCTTTTGCCCTTACGCAAATTTCATACGCCGTTTTCTTATCACCGTTTTCGACATAAAATTGGGCGGCGCGATAATAAATATAGGCGGAAAACGGCTCGGATTTGTATTTGTCTGCAAGGAAAAGCATCAATTCCGCCTTTTCCGTCTGATTATCAGCTTGTTGATTTTCAATTTCAGCCAGTTTGCAGTTCAAAAAAGCAGATTTATCTTTGTCGTCAAAATGAAAACCGAGCAGTTGTGTAATATTGTGATTTACAAGTGGCTGCGAGGTTATATTTAATTCTGTTGCTATTTTTTCAATTTCATTGTTTTTCAAAAAAATCACATAACGCATTGTCAAAACATCATAAAGAGTTGGGTACAACTCAATATCTTCGCTTGAAGTAAGGATTTTCTTGAAATTCTCTGTTTTTGTATTTTTCAAAATATCGGTATTTTCCAACGAAAGTTTATACAAATCGAAACTTTTTTGTTGTAATCGTGACGTAGTCCATTCGGCAATATCTTTGGGCGGGTTTTCGGTTTCCAACATACTAAACCTGTCCCATTGGGTATTTTGGGCGTAATTTTCATAAATTTTAGCCAAAAGCGATTGCAAAACCGCCGTAGAGACGCACTGCTGTGCGTCTTTACCGTTGAACGCGGCAATTTCCTTTTCAAAATTTCCGATAACAAGTTTACAGGCATCGCCTTCAGCATCTTCCTGCGTTTGTTGCAGGATTTGTTGTTGCTCAATGAGCGAGCGGACAATTTCCACTGTGTTTTTGTCCTTTTTCGCCTGCGTGTAAATTTCGTTAATCTTCGGCAGCAGCGATTTGACATTTCCCTGTTTGGAAAGAGACTCGATTTCTTTCCAATGCTGGTCGTAATTAAACTGTTGTGCATTCATCGTTATAGAAAATAAAATAACTGTGAATAAAAAGGTGCGTTTCATAATTTTTAAGATTTTAGATAATTATTGTATAATAAAATCCAAAGGTATAAAAAATTTCTCTTTAAAAAGCCAGAATAATTAATCCCTTTTCAAAGAAATGGGCTACTATTTTCCTTCTCCACAACACGGACAGAAGTTTATCCAGAATATTTGCAAAAAAAATATTAATTTTACATTTTTGATTAATACTTTTAGCTGCTAACCCATAATTCAAAACATATGAAATCGAAACTAACTGCATTGGCTTTATTGATTGCTATCGTGTCAATGGCACAGGATTATCCTACCCAAACTATTGATGGAGTTGAATATTACGTCTATACGGTGCAGAAAAGCGAAGGGCTGTATGCAATAAGTAAAAAATTTAACGTGCTGCAATCGGAAATCTATCAGGCAAATCCGGGAGTGGATAAGGGCTTAAAACTTGGGCAAACTCTGTTAATTCCTGTCAAAAAAGATGTTCAACAGTCGGAAATTGAATCCGCAAAAGTAATCGAACACATCGTTGTGCCAAAGCAAACGCTCTTTTCGATAGGTAAAATATATGGAGTCAGTGATGAGGAAATTCTCAAGATCAATCCCGAACTTGAGGTTACCAAAATCAAGGCAGGACAAACTGTCAAAATTCCTGTTTCCAATACAAATATTAAACTTGGAACTCAGTCAAAAATCATTTCAAGAATAGCCGACAAGCATATCGAAGCCCCTGTTGCCAAGCAACTTGTTTCCAATGTTGATAAAAAAAATACTCATAGAAAGAAGTTCGTAACCTATGAAGTAAAAAATCGCAAAGAAACTCTTTACAGCATCAGCAAGCAGTTTGACGTTACCATAAACGAAATTCTTGAGGCAAATCCTGAGGCTGAAAACGGTATAAAAAAGGGCGATATTCTTCAAATTCCTATTGTGGAAGAAAATATCCCAAAGGATGCTGCAAAAGAACAGCAACAGACTGTTCACTTGGTTCAGTCGAAAGAAACGGTTTATGGTATCGGCAAAAAATATAACGTTTCACAAGAAGCACTTCTTGCGGCAAATCCTCAGTTGAAATCAGGCTTGAAGGCTGGCGACACACTGATTATCCCAAACCGAGATACCACAGCAACATCAAAGCCTGCCAATCAGGATACCGCCGAGCAAATTTCTTTTGAACCATTGAATAGCAAAAAAAATATAAGGATAGCCTATCTTTTGCCTTTCTCAGGCGGGGATGACGACAATGTAACGAATATAGTACGTTTTGTGGAATTTTATCGTGGTTCGCTTTTGGCAATGGAAGATTTGAAGAAAAGCGGCACGTCGCTTGAAGTATTTACATTTGACACTCAGTTAGGCACATCTCAACTGACTTCGATTTTGAGCGAAATCAAGGCAAAAAATGTTGATATGATTGTTGGACCTGCCTATCCCGAACAGGTGTCGGCAGTATCGGCTTTTGCCAAAAAAAACGGTATAATTCAGATTGTGCCATTTACATCACTTGTGCACAAACCTGATGTGTTCGACATGTTCTATCAGTTTAACCCCTCACTCGAAGACATTTACAAGACTGTCAGTCAGCAAATTTTGGACGAATATGATGCTCACAATATCATTTTCATTGATTTTGACAACACAGATAAAAAGTATTTTCCGTTTGCCGAACTGTTTAAGAAGTATTTGAAAAACAAATCTATTAAGTTTCAGGATTTTAGTACTGCTACTTATGACAGAAACCAAATGAATACGATTTTGAAAGACAATAAAAATTTGTTTGTGATTAACGCTTGCAATCAGCAGGAATTTTCAGATTTTGTGATGAGTTTTAAAGAATTGAATGCTCAAAATTGCGCATTTCTGGGCAGCGAAGAGTTGGCTAAGAATTATTTGGACAAGAGATACTCATCGGCTTACGATGTGATTTTCAAAGATTTTGTCAGTTATTCTCTTTTTGACTCAAAGCCGTCTGAGGCATATATGCAGGGGTATAAAAGTTTCTTCGGACAAAGGATTGCAAAATCCACTCCCAACTACGATTTGATAGGGTACGACCTGACGCTCTATTTCTGTTCTGCCTTGCAAGAAGGAAACAGCCTGATTTTCAATAATAACTTACCTTTACAACAGTCAAAACTTAAATTTGTCAAGCTGAGTGCAGGATTTGTAAACATAGAATATTTTGTTAATCATATACGGCAATAGAGTTGTACCCTTGAAAAAAGGGAGAATATGTTCTAAAAAGCAACAAAAGTGCCGTATTCCTGCGAAAGCAGGAATCACATCGTTGTAATTGCAACCAAAAACAGGGGATTGCGGGTCAAGCCCGCAATGACGGCGTATAGGGACTCAGGTCACAATTATTCTGCTACACAACGAACACTGAACCCATTTGCTCTGTAGTTGCCGTCGAGCGGATAAACGTACGTACTGCCAAAGTCCAAGTAGCGAGAGTACGTCCCATTCACCGTACTGCTCCAGTAGTAGCCGCTGTAGCCTACGTTGCTCTGACTGCCGCTGTAGTTACGGTAGCCCGCTGCGGGCAAGAAAAGCAAAGGCTCTTTAGCGAGAGGATTAGTGAGGTCATTCTGATAAGAGGTCTTGGTGTCATTCCAATCGGCTGTCGTATAAACAGCGTAACCCGAACGGGCAGAGGTGCCCCAAGTTTCATCAGCTTTACAGTTGCCGGAAGTAGCCCCGCAAACAACAGGTACCCAGGTCAAATTAGGATTTTCAATAGGAGATGTACCATTTGCGCCATTGGCAGAAGTGGAAAAAGTACCGCCAGCAAGATTAGGATTACAATCATAAGCACCTATACGCTCCCACTCGTCTTGAGTAGGAACGCGAAAGCCGGAAGAACAGGGATTGTTCTGTGCCATAACCCATTTTGTAGATTGGAAATACTGTCCCGAATTTGCCCATTGTCCCTGAACAGCACCGTCAGCAGCAGCAGCAATGCCAAAATCGAAAATAGGAAGCTGACCGTTGCCCCAAAGATTGTCATTTTTATCGGCAAGCCAATCAAGAGGAGACGTAGTAACATTATCTGCAATAAATTTAGTATTATTGGGCGTATTAGGCTGATAGTTAGCATCAACAGCTCCCGCTCCCAAGCCCCCCGCCGATAGCGGTATAAGCGTTAGACTCACCGTCATAACGCAGGCGTACAGGAAGGTTAGACAAATCAACAGCGTGTTTCCAACCAACTTTGTTCTGTTCAGCTTCGGCTTGGTCAGAGATGTAACCGCGTCCCCACTGAAACCAACCGCCGTAAATATTAGCGTCAAGTGCATTGAAAGCGTGGGCTGCAAGGTAATTCATCTGTTTCTTGGGCGTGTCAAGTGTTGGGTCGGCACCGAGATTGTAAGCCATAAAGAAAACAGGAGGAATAGATTGACTACAAGCAGTGATAGCAGGAATTTCCACAACAGGCTGACACGTTCCTACAGGTATCCACTCCGTACCGTTCCAGTACTCAACACAGTTTTTAATCGTGTTGTAAACAGTCAGCCCTTTAATAGTCTCTTGCGTGCCGTGTGTGTCACTCAATGCTTTACGTTGAAGTGTTGTCAGTTGCGGCAATCGCATACCTTTGTTGCCATTGGAAATCAACTCCAACAGTGAAAACGGTTGCGGTTCATCGCCCGAACCAATTGTTACCTGCGCATTTGCGCAAACTGTGGCAGTAAAAATTACTGCTAACGATAAAAAGATTTTTTTCATCTTTTGATATTTATTTTGGTATAAGCGTTTAGGTCGCCCCAAAAAATGCTACCTTTGTAGCGTGAAAACAAGAGAAAAATTTACAGGAGTGAATTCAATAGAATTTTATAAACGCTTTCAAAGCGATGAGGA
>JAITNR010000250.1 GCA_031290375.1 Prevotellaceae bacterium
CATGGTTAGAGAATAAAAAACTGAAATTTATTCCTACAGGGATGCCCATTTTAATATTTTTCTCCCTGAATGAATCGCGGCTGAATTAGGGTTGGAGAAAATACATGAAAATCTGTGATTATCTTATTTTTTGTCGGTCGGCAGTGAAATTTATTATAACTTTGCACTCTTTATTTACAGAAAATTTAATTATGTACCATTGCCTGAAATGAGCAGCATTGACATCAACCAAAATGAAAAAGATAATCGAAGAAGAAAAAAGTATAGAAGTGTTTGGCGCAAGAGTTTTTAATTTGAAAAACATTGATGTGACAATTCCTCGCTACAAACTCATCGTTATTACGGGACTGAGTGGCAGCGGAAAATCTTCTTTGGCGTTTAACACCATTTATGCCGAAGGACAGCGGCGTTACATAGAAACCTTTTCGGCGTATGCGCGGCATTTTATAGGCAACATAGAACGTCCTGATGTGGATAAGATTTCGGGGCTTAGTCCTGTGATTGCCATTGAACAAAAGACGGTTTCAAGGAATCCGCGTTCCACTGTTGGTACCATAACCGAAATTTTTGATTTTTTCCGCCTGCTGTATGCACGTGTAGCAGAGGCATACTCTTATGAAACGGGCGAAAAAATGGTGCGGTTTACCGAGGAGCAAATTATAGAATTAATTTTAAATAAGTTCGATGGCAAAGCATATTATATCCTCGCTCCTGTGGTGAAAAACCGCAAAGGTCATTACAAGGAACTTTTTGAATCAATTCGCAAGAAAGGTTTTTTGAATGTTCGAGTTGATGGGCAACTGAGGGAAATTGTTGCAGGCATGAAACTCGACAGGTACAAAAACCACGATATAGAAGCGATTGTAGACAAACTTGTCGTTGCCAAAAAAGATGAACAACGTCTAAAAAAGAGTGTCAGAACGGCACTGAATTTGGGCGAAGGAGTGCTGATGCTTATGGAAAGGGAGAGTGGGGAAATCCGTTATTTTTCAAGCAAACTGATGTGTCCAACTACAGGATTGAGCTATGCAGAAACTGCGCCGCACAATTTTTCGTTCAACACGCCAAAAGGTGCTTGCCCCTGTTGTAATGGACTTGGCACAGTCAATCAAGTCGATATTCAAAAGATTATTCCAGACCCCAAACTGAGCATTGCCGAAGGCGGAATTTTGCCGCTTGGAAAAGAAAAAAAATTGCTGATATTCAGTCAAATAAAAGTTATTGGAGAAAAATATGGCTTTGATTTGAAAACACCTGTTGAGGACATTTCAAAGGAAGCAATAGACGAAATTATGAATGGTTCGCCTGAAAAGTTGAATATTGATTTTTCAAGAAATGACGAAGGCTCCTTTTATTCATCTAAATATGAGGGACTTATCCATTATATAGAACTCAATCAAAACGAAAATGCGAGTACGTCCGAGCAGAAATGGGCAAAACAGTTTTACAGGCAAATTGTTTGTTCGCAGTGTAATGGAAGTCGCTTAAACAGAGAGGCTTTGCATTATAAAATCGACAACAGAAATATTGCCGATATTTCGCTCTTTTCCTTGGATGAACTCAAAGTTTGGGTTAATTCCCTGATGCCGAAATTCTCTGTTTTTCAGCAGAAAATTGCTTTTGAAATAGTTAAGGAAATCAGTACAAGGCTTGATTTTCTGCTCAATGTAGGACTGAATTATCTGACTTTGGGACGTGCCACCGAATCGCTGTCGGGCGGCGAAGGGCAGCGAATAAGACTTGCAACGCAAATCGGCTCGCAGTTGGTAAATGTGCTCTATATTCTGGATGAACCAAGCATAGGTCTGCATCAGAGGGACAATATAAAACTGATACAATCGCTCAAAAATTTGAGAGATATGGGTAATTCTGTGATTGTGGTTGAACACGATGAGGAGATGATGCGTTTGTCCGATTTTGTGGTTGATATGGGACCTGGAGCAGGGCGTTTGGGTGGCGAAGTTGTTTTTACAGGAACACCAAAAGAACTGCTTAAAACAGATACACTTACAGCCTTATATCTTAACGGGAAAAAACAAATAGAAGTGCCACCCAAAAGGCGTGAGGGCAACGGCACATTTCTTACTCTCACAGGTGCCTGTGGCAATAACCTGAAAAATGTTACTCTAAAAATTCCTCTGGGTATGTTTATTTGCGTGGCAGGCGTTTCTGGCAGTGGCAAAAGTTCGTTGATTAACAACACATTATACCCTATTTTGAGTAATTATTTTTACAATTCAAATGCCGAGCCATTGTCATACAAAAAAATTGAAGGTATTGAGAATATTGACAAAATTATCGAGGTTGACCAATCGCCGATAGGACGTGCTCCACGCTCAAATCCTGCTACATACACAAGCGTTTTTTCAGATATTCGAAATCTTTTTGCAGGCTTGAGCGAATCGAAAATCAGGGCTTATACCTCAGGACGATTTTCGTTCAACGTAGTAGGCGGGAGATGTCCAGTATGCATTGGCAATGGCTATAAAACATTGGAAATGAACTTTTTGCCTGACGTAATGATACCTTGTGAGGTTTGTGGTGGAAAACGTTTTAACCGCGAAACGCTTGAGGTAAGGTTCAAGGGAAAATCCATTGCTGATGTGCTGGATATGACTATAAATCAGAGTGTTGAGTTTTTTGAAAATATACCTCAAATAATTAGAAAACTCAAAATGCTGCAAGATGTGGGTTTGGGCTATATTAAACTCGGACAGTCGTCTACAACGCTGTCTGGTGGCGAAAGTCAAAGGGTAAAACTGTCTACCGAACTTGCCAAACGGGACACGGGAAAAACACTGTATGTCCTCGACGAGCCAACAACAGGACTTCATTTTGACGACATAAAGGTATTGCTCAAGGTAATCAACCGCCTCGTAGAACGCGGCAACAGCGTAATAATAATAGAACACAACCTTGATGTGTTGAAATCCGCCGATTACATAATCGAACTTGGTGCTGATGCGGGCAAATTCGGCGGTGAAATTATTGCACAAGGCACACCCGAAGAATTGTCAAAAAACAAAAAAAGTGTTACAGCACCATTTTTGAAAAAGGTTCTGAATCAATTGCCGAAATGAATTGAGATACGATTTTTGTTTAAGCCTGACATTCTCACTGTGTATCTTATCATTACTTTCTGAAGAGGTTGTTTCAGAAGTTTTTTAGGCACAAAAAATAAATAATACCAAAATGAAATAAAATAAGTCTGTAGAAAACGCATCTATTATTTATTGCACAGACATTCCTTTTCGTCATTGCTTTGTTCCTCGTAATGACGCAGGTTTTTCTTGAATAAACAATGAATAAGCGGACTTTGCGTGAAAATATTCGTTTTTCACGCAAAGAATACATTTTTTTTTAAAAGCTCTTACAAATTAGCGAAAATATGTTAAATCCGTGTTATCAGTATGCTTTTAAGACAAGCTCCGAAACGCATTTTGCCCATCACACAAAAAGCATAGCAGTATTTGTAAATTTTTTTATAAATTTGCAGATTGATAATTCTAAAATATATTATTTGAAGTGAAAACTATTTTTATTACAGGCGGGGCAGGGTTTATAGGTTCTCACGTTGTCAGGTTGTTTGTGAACAAATATCCTGATTATAACGTAGTTAATCTGGATGTTCTGACCTACGCAGGCAATTTGGAAAATCTGACAGACATTGCTCACAAGTCGAATTACACCTTTGAAAAGATTGATATAACCGACTACGAAGCACTTAAAGCCTTGTTTAATAAATATTTACCCGATGGTGTAATTCATCTCGCGGCAGAGTCGCACGTTGACAGGTCAATTACCGACCCGTTTGTGTTTGTTCGCACCAACGTGTTTGGAACGTGCAATTTACTGCACTGTGCCAAGGAGTTGTGGAAAGACAATTTCGCAGGCAAACGCTTTTATCACGTTTCCACGGATGAGGTTTATGGCTCTTTGGAAAATGACGGCACGTTTTTTACTGAAGAAACAAAATATCAGCCGCATTCGCCATATTCGGCATCTAAAGCATCTTCTGACCATTTTGTAAGGGCTTATCACGACACTTATGGCTTGCCTGTTGTGCTTTCAAACTGCTCAAACAATTATGGCTCTCATCATTTCCCTGAAAAACTTATTCCATTGGCTATTAATAATATAAAGAATAAAAAAACTGTTCCCGTTTACGGGAAAGGCGAAAATGTGCGTGATTGGCTTTTTGTAGAAGACCACGTTACTGCTATTGACATAATTTTTCATAGCGGTAAAGACGGTGAAACCTACAATATCGGCGGCAACAACGAATGGAAAAATATTGATTTGATACGTTTGCTCTGTTCTGTTATGGACAGAAAACTCGGCAGAAAAGATGGGATGTCGGCACAGTTGATAACCTTTGTAATTGACCGTGCAGGACACGATTTGCGATATGCCATAGATTCGTCAAAACTGCAAAATGAACTCGGCTGGAAGCCCTCATTGCAGTTTGAAGAAGGGTTGGAAAAAACGGTTGAATGGTATCTTGCCAATGAAAAATGGGTTGAGAGAGTTACTTCTGGAGAATATCAGAAGTACTATGAAAAACAGTATAATAGACGTTAAAACCAAAAATCAAGACTTTTTTAATTAACAATTAGTACAATGCAACATTAACCACATTATTCACCGTCACTAACAAAGTTTTGGCTTATAATCCAAAAAAAATGAAAATAATCTGTATCGGATGGAACTATTTGGAGCACAACGAAGAGATGGGCAGAGAGAATTTGCCTGAAAATCCTGTTGTCTTTATCAAACCTGATTCGGCTCTGCTAAAAGGGAACAAGCCATTTTTTATACCTGATTTTTCATCTGTTATTGACTATGAAACGGAATTGGTTGTCAGAATAAACAGGTTGGGAAAAAACATACAGGAAAAATTTTCTCACAGATATTATTCGGAAATTGCTCTTGGCATTGACTTTACGGCAAGAGATTTGCAGCGCAGTCTTCGACAAAACGGTTCGCCTTGGGAAGTCTCAAAGGGTTTTGACGGGGCGGCAGTATTGAGCAGCTTCATTCCTTTAGAAGAGTTGAAAAACAGGCAAAATATTGATTTTTTGTTAAACAAAAACGGCAAAACAGTACAAAATGGCAACTCAAAAGAAATGATTTTTTCGATAGACAGAATTATTGCCTATGTAAGTCAGTTTTTTACACTCAAAACGGGCGACCTGATTTATACAGGCACGCCCTCCGGTGTGGACAAGGTAGAAATAGGCGACAAACTCACAGGGTTTATCGAAGATAGAGAGATGTTGAACTTTAATATAAAATAGGAACGAATATTTTACAAATAATTACAATCACTTTATAATCTAAAAAAATTATGCTTAATAAAAAAGAAAATAACGGTAATGTTTACAGCCATAATCTTGTTGCCTCCGGTACAAAGATTACAGGTAATTTGGATGCGGATACAGATATTAGAATTGACGGCGAAATTCAGGGGGATTTGTCTTGCTCAAATAAGGTTATCGTCGGTACTTCAGGGCTTATTGTGGGCAATATCAATTGCGTAAGTGTCGATATAATGGGTAGTATAGAGGGGACGATTAGTGCTGCGGATAACGTTTCTATGAAGGCAACCTCCAATATCAAAGGGGACATTCGTACAAAGGTGATTGCTATTGAGCCGGGAGCCCATTTTGTAGGTAATTGCAAAACGAACTCTCAAGAGTAATTGCAGATGCATTTAAAGTTCGCATATTTAATTTTTTTTGTTTATCTTTGCATACTTAACATACAAAAAAAAGGAATTATTTATGGCATCAACGCAAGAAAAATATATCAATCCTTTTACGGATTTTGGCTTTAAAAAGTTGTTTGGCAGTGAAGTGAATAAAGATTTACTTCTCAGTTTCTTG
>JAITNR010000256.1 GCA_031290375.1 Prevotellaceae bacterium
GCATCGGGCAGCAGTTGCACCAAAGCCTCCGAAATGTTTTGCAGTTGCGAAAAATCCACCCGTCCGTAAACAGCTTCTTCGTCAATAGTAGAAGTTTTCGATTTATTGATTTTCAATAAACTGTCAAGCGTCGGAATTTCCGTTTTCTTTTGGTCGGCGATGAAAATACCCCGTTTTTTCAGTTCATCCAGCAAATTGACTTTGTGAATGCCGAACACCAAAAACGGATTGTTGTCAATCTCGCGACTGACCATGTAAATGACGGCTGCCAGATGTTTGCACGGCACTGCCCAGTCGGGACACGAACATTGCATCTTGAAGTCCGTCCATTGTTTTGGGAAGACTTTCAGTCCGATTTCTTCGGCAATGTCCAAAATGGCAGGGTCGAGTTCGCGATTCAGCAGTTTGGAGATCAGCGCCGGGCGTTCGATGAGTTTCGCCATCAGGACATCCACCTGTTCTTCAAAAAACGGCGGCACGATGATGGTTACCTTGTAAGGCGTAGGACGACTTCCGGCAACTTTTGCCACAATCTGATTTTCCCTGATTTTTATATCTCTAACATGCCCGCTTCTGGCATACGAAGCTCCACGCGGCAAACGGTTGTCATAATCTACATTTTCCAACGAACACAACCAATGTTCTCCCCACCAAGTTTTTCCGAATTGTATAGACATTTTTCTTTTTAGATTAATTAAGTATCCTTTTCAAAAAATCTTGCAAATTTACATGAAAATATGCAGATTTACAAGCGTGTGTAATAAAAGAGTAAAACTTTTTTAATGAATAGAGAACGCATTCATTGTCCATTACTCACAATCTCCACTCCGTTTTCGTCCAGCACAGCATACGAAAATTCTTTTATAAAATCTCCAAGCATAATCACTCGTGAAGATTGAGCAAATTGAAGATTAAGCAAAATATGCCGATGTCCAAATATAAAAAAGTCCATCGGTTGAGACCGGATAAACTTTTTTGCAAACAGCACAAGCGGCTCTCTGTCTTCACCCATAAAACCTGTGCTTTGTCTGTCGTGCTTTCTGCGGTTGTGGTTACTCCACTTTTGCCCAACATAAAGTCCAATAGACGGATGTATACAGGCAAAAATACGTTGCATAAGCTTACTGTGAAACAGACTTCTTGCAAACTTAAAAGAATGATTGTCATCATTCAATCCATCGCCGTGTGCAATAAAAATCTGTTTGCCGTTCAACGTAAAAATTTCAGGCTTTTTATGCACAATCAACCCGATTTCGTCCGCCAGATAACCGAAAGTCCACAAATCATGATTGCCTATGAAAAAATGGACAGGAACTCCCCTGTCAGTTATTTCACAAAGTTTGCCCAAAAGACGATTAAATCCTTTGGACACAGCGGATTTGTATTCAAACCAAAAATCAAAAATATCACCTACGAGAAAGATTTCAGTTGCATCTTTTTGGGCCATATCAAGCCAGCAAACGAGTTTTTGTTCGTGCAAACGCTTGTTTTTTACGGCATCAGTTCCAAGATGCGAGTCGGACAAAAAATAGTATTTTCCCATTTTACATTTATGATTTTATTGTGAATATTGAGGATTATTTCGAGTATCCAAACGCCGCTTACATATCTGTTGCCTGCATCATTGGCACTTCCATCAACAGAATTTCTGCGTTATCTTTCAGTGCTTTAATTTCAATTTTGTCGGTTTCGGTAATACCAAGCCCATCTCTGCGATTGAGTCTTTGTCCATCAACTTCAAATTCCCCTTCAATAACAAAGGCGTAAACACCGTTTCCAGCCTTTTTGATCTCGTAGGGTAAAACCATATTTTTATCCATTTTAGAAATATTAAACCACGCTTGTTGATGTATCCAAGCCCCGTCGTCATCGGGAGTCGGTGAAATTACCTGCTGCCATTGATTATGCTTTTTGTCCGTATCCAATTTGCAGGTGTCATATCTTGGTTCGTAGCCCTTTTTGTCAGGGAGTACCCAGATTTGAAGAAATTTAACCTGTTCGTCAGAACTTTGATTACACTCACTGTGGCGAATGCCCGTGCCGGCACTTATTGTCTGCACTTCGCCATTTTGGATAACATGCACGTTGCCAAGACTGTCCCTGTGTTCCAAATTGCCCTCCAACGGAAAGGAAATGACCTCCATATTCGCGTGCGGGTGCATTCCAAAGCCCTCACCTGCAGCAACAATATCGTCATTGAGCACTCTTAATGTTCCAAAGCTAATCCGCTCAGGGTCGTAGTATTCGGCAAAACTGAAAGTATGACAGGTATTCAGCCAGCCGTGATTGAAATGTTTGCGGCTTGCAGCCGTATGCAAAATGTGTTTAGACATAAATTTTAACCTTTATTTTATTTATTGTTTTTTTTATACAAAGATAATAAAAATTCCTAAGAAAAAATGTAACTTTGCTGTTCGTTGAATTATGAACTGCAAGTTATAAAAATTTAACATTAATTATAGTGATATTCAATAAATTCATAAATAATAAAATAGAGTAAAATTATGCAAAAAGAAAAAGACTTGATTGAGTTTGACGACAACGATGCAATAAAATTTATTTTGGAATCGCTGCCATCAGAACAAAAAGGTAAAATCGACGAAGATACTGTACAATATGTGCTCGATTCGATTTGCGATTATTACGAAGAGAACGGCCTCTTTGAAGATGACGACACAGTAGATGAGGCAGAAATTGCACAGGACGATATGTTTAACTACATCTACTCAATTATTCAGCAGGAAAAAGAGGTGAAACTGTCCGCCGAACAGCTACAACTGATACTTGATTTGGAGTTTGAATATGGAGTGAATATCGGTATTTACTCAGAGGAATAACTCAGACTTTTTCCCGATGGACAGAAAAACTCTATAATTATTCATTATTCATTAAAAAAAATGTATATTTGCACTTGCTTGTAAACAGTTGTATAATTAACAGGAAATTAAACATAAATTCAATTATTATGATTCAACGTATTCAAACAGTTTATTTATTGATAGCTACACTTCTGGCAATTTTGGCAAGTCTTTTTACAGTCCGCATGGGTGCCTTAATATCGTATACACACTGGTCTTATGCGGTATTGAGACTTGTTTCAATTTTGATTCCAATTTATGCTTTCAGTTCAATTTTGCTGTTTAAAAAAAGAAATCTACAGATGGCATTTGTGTGGATTGTTGTATTTTTGATATTGATTTATTACATAACTGTATTGTTTTTATTCAAAGAATCAGGTTATACTTTAAGTCTGTTCAGCCTCAAAGGACACTGTGGACTGCTTATAAACTTGCCAAATCCTGTCTTATGCTTTTTGGCAATAAAGGCAATCAGGTACGATGAAAATTTGATTAAAGCAGCTGACAGACTCAGGTAAATTACAAACTGTAAATTATTAACTGCAAGTGAAAATAAGCTTCAAATCAACAATCGACACAAAACTTTTCCGACTGACAGGACAAACAGCCGATGAAAACGGCTTTGAATGCTATTTGATAGGTGGTTTTGTGCGTGATATTATGCTCAAACGAAAGTCTAAAGATATTGATATTGTTGTAGTTGGCGATGGAGTTGAGTTTGCCAAAATTCTGGCTAAAAAAATGGGAAAAGGTACTTCTCTTACCGTTTTCAAAACCTATGGAACGGCACAGATTAAAACTCAAAACATCGAAATAGAGATAGTGGGAGCGAGAAAAGAGTCTTACCAGAGAGAAAGCCGCAACCCGATTGTTGAAGTTGGCACGTTGGAAGATGACCAAAATCGAAGGGATTTTACTATCAACGCTTTGGCTATTTGTCTTAACAACAGCCGCTTTGGAGAACTAATCGACCCATTTAACGGACTCCAAGATTTACAGGACAAAATAATACAAACCCCGCTTGATCCCAATATGACATTTTCTGACGACCCGCTCAGAATGATGAGGGCAATCAGATTTGCATCTCAACTCGGTTTCAAAATTACTGACAAAACACTGTTCTCGATTTGGGAAAATAGAAACCGGATTTCGATTATCACCAAGGAGCGCATAACGGACGAACTCAACAAAATAATGCTTTCGCCGGTGCCCTCCATTGGCTTTTTTATGCTGGACAAAACCGAACTTTTGCCACTGATTTTCCCTGAGCTTTCTGAGATGAAAGGCGTGGAAAAAATTGGTTACAGGGCGCACAAGGACAATTTTGTCCACACCCTTAAAGTGCTTGACAAAATGGCTGAACAGTCCGATGACTTATGGCTCAGATGGGCATCTCTGCTTCACGACATAGGCAAGCCAGCCACAAAAAAGTGGGATGAAAACCTTGGTTGGACTTTTCATAATCACAATTTTGTTGGCTGTAAAATGACTGCAAAAATTTTCAAAAATCTCAAACTGCCTTTAGGAGAGCCTTTGAGGTTGGTACAAAAGATGGTGTTGCTGCACATGCGACCCATCGCCTTGAGTGAAGAGAAAGTAACCGACTCAGCTGTAAGACGTTTGCTTTTTGATGCGGGCAACGACATAGATGCCCTTATGACACTGTGTCGATGCGACATAACGTCTAACAATATGGAAAAAGTCAAACAGTTTTCTGACAACTTCAACCTCGTGAGTCAAAAACTTGTGGAACTCGAAGAGAAAGACAAAATAAGGAATTTCCAACCTCCTGTTGACGGGCTGGAAATAATGAACACGTTCGGTTTGCAGCCGTGTAGTCTTGTTGGGGAGCTCAAAGTACAGATAAAAGACGCTATTCTTGACGGCATAATCCCCAACGAACACGACCCTGCATTTGAATTTTTGCTGAAAATTGCTGTAGACAAAGGGATAAACAGAGTTTAGAAATAAAATATAAAGTACAAAGTATAATGAACATAATTGAATATAGAGACGTAGATATATCGCATAAAGAATTGGTAGTGCTCAAAAACGTAGATTTTACCGTTTCTGACGGCGAATTTATCTATCTGTGCGGTAAAACGGGCAGTGGTAAAAGTTCGCTTTTGAAGTCGCTCTACGCCGAAGTGCCGATTCTGAGCGGAGAAGCAAGGATTTTTGACTACAATTTGATGAAAATCAAACATAGAGATATTCCTCTTCTGCGTAGAAAGATAGGCATAGTGTTTCAGGATTTTCAATTGCTTCACGACCGCTCTGTTACACAAAACCTTGAATTTGTATTGAAAGCAACAGGCTGGAAAGACAGGTGTAAAATCGAAGAACAGATTGATTTTGTGCTGACTACTGTGGGTATGCCGCAGAAGGGCTACAAGCGTCCGCATCAACTCTCGGGCGGAGAGCAGCAAAGAATTGTGATTGCGCGTGCGTTGCTCAATTCGCCTCAACTGATCGTGGCAGACGAACCAACGGGCAATCTCGACCCAAATACTGCTCAGGAACTTGTGGCATTGTTGCACGAAATCGCAAAAGGCGGCACAAGCGTAATTATGGCTACACACAATATGGGGATTACCGAAAAGTTTCCTGCAAAAACATTTAGATTTGAAAATGAACACATTATATAATTACCAAATATTAATAATTATAAAAAATATCTTATGAAAAAATCTTTACTATCAGCATTTTTGTTGTTGGGGTTGATTAACTTTACTTTTGCCAATCCCGGGGATACAACTGTTGTACAAACTTTTACCTTTGCCGATGGCAGGCAAAGCAGGCAAAACACCTTTGCTTTTCCGGACGGCAGCAAGACCTATTCAAAGGTTTTGATGTATTATACCTTAAAATGCGACAACACCCAAAACCCTGCGTGTGGCGAGTGGGACTACGATGTTTTTACGGACGTGCTTAAACCAATCGGAGTAGATGAGACAAACGAACCGATTTATGACGTATGGCGTATCGGAGCGTATATCACGCCATACGGCATCGGTCTTGATATGAGCACTGGTTGGACGTGGATATATGACGCAACTGACTTTTTGCCAATACTTAAAAACAATGTTATTCTCAGAGATAACAACGGGCAGGAATTGCTTGACTTAAAGTTTGTCTTTATCGAAGGTGAGCCTGTCAGGGATGTTGTTGATATTAAAAAAGTATGGAGCAGCGAAGGATACAGTGTTTCGGGCTATTGGCAGGGCTATCCTATATGTCAGTTTGATGATATAGTGAAAGATACCACATTTGCTTTGAATGCAAATGAAAAACAGGTTAAACTTCGCACCACCGTTACCGGACACGACTTCGGAACTGGCAATAACTGTGGTGAGTTTTGCAAAAATATTCAAAAAGTAAGGGCTGGTGGTCAGGTTGTAAAACAGTGGAATATAATTCAGTCGTGTTCAGACAACCCACTCTACCCGCAAGGTGGAACGTGGATTTATGACCGTGCAGGGTGGTGTCCCGGAATGGAAGCAAAAACCAATGAATTTGAACTCACACCATATATTCAAGGCAGTTCCATCACGTTCGACTATGACGTAACCTCAGATCCTTATGGCGTTTATCGTGCATATATATACCTTGTAACATACGGAGACATCAAGCATGCCGACGATGCCGAAGCAACATTGATAATTACTCCGACAGATAACAAATTGCAGACCCGTTTCAATCCGTCCTGTTTTGGACCAAGAGTGGTTATCAAAAATCTTGGCTCTAACCCTTTGAAAAGTGCCCAAATTCATTATGGATTTGTTGGAGCAAGTGAATTTTACACATATTCATGGAATGGAAACGCAGGCTTTTTGCAAACAGACACGATTACATTACCTGCGGTAGATTGGAATAAGGTTGAAACAGGCAAAGCCACTTTCTATTTTGAAGTCTTAAATCCTAATGGAGTAACAGACCCAACTCCATATAACAACCGCCTTACCGCCGTTTGTTCAAAACCTGTAGTTTTTGGGTATAATGATTTAATATTTGATTTTAAAACAAATAAAAAACCGAAAGAAACAACGTGGCAACTGACAAATATTTATGGTGAAGTTCTGTATAAAAACGAGGATAATATGAGTGCAAGCATCCTCTACACCACAGAAATGTCCCTGCAAGATGGCTCATACAGACTTTATATTTATGATACAGGCAATAACGGTCTGTCGTTTTGGGCTAACTCTGCTGACGGTTCAGGTTCGGCAATATTGAACGTCATTGACACAATAACAGGACAATTCAAAGCCCTGTACCGTTTTAATGGAGACTTTGGAAAATTTATTCAATTGGAGTTTGCCATAAATAAATTTTCGAAATCTGACCAAAATATTACCTCACAAAGCAGTGGCAAAGACATTTACTGTTATCCCAATCCTGCTAAAAATGAGATAAATATTGACCTGTTACATCTTAAAAAGGATAATTTTGTGGCTGAAATATGTGATTTTACAGGCAAAAAATTGTTTGAAAGACCAGTTGAAGGAGGATTTTATAATGCAATTTCGATTGAATTTCTTACCGATGGAATATATTTTATTTCAATCAAGAGTGATAAAAAGCAGATGGGAAGAGGGAAATTTATTGTTGCAAAATAGATAATTGAAAAGTGATTTTTTATTCACATTAAAAAATAATGAAAGTATTTGAGCCAAAACTGTTTAGCACTTTAAAGAATTATTCAAAAGAGCGTTTTACCACCGATGTAATGGCGGGTATAATAGTAGGAATTGTAGCTATTCCGCTTGCTATTGCTTTTGGTATAGCCTCGGGGGTAGGACCGACAGAGGGGCTTGTAACGGCAATTATTGCAGGTTTTGTCATATCCTTTTTGGGTGGCAGCAAAGTTCAGATTGGTGGACCAACGGGAGCATTCATCATTATTGTTTATGGCATAATTCAGCAGTACGGCATAGGCGGATTGCTTGTTGCTACGATTATTGCGGGCATTTTGCTTATTCTGATGGGGGTGTTCAAACTTGGTAACGTGATTAAATTTGTGCCTTACCCTGTGATAGTAGGCTTCACGGCGGGTATCGCAATCACTATCTTTTCAACCCAAATGAACGATTTGTTCGGACTGGAACTCAAAAACGCTCCTGCCAATTTTATTGACAAATGGATTGTTTATTTCAAAAATTTTTCTTTTGCTAATTTTTGGGCTTTGCTGTTTGGACTTTTGAGTATTTTAATAATTGTTTTTACTCCCAAAATTTCCAAGAAAATACCGGGCAGTCTAATTGCCATTATCGTAGTAACTCTTTTGGTTTGGGTTCTAAAACATTTCGGACAAATAACCAATATTCAGACTATTGGCGACTTGTACAACCTGCCTTCAGGTGTGCCTGTACCTGCATTGCCCACGTTGCAAATATCTGAGGGAGAAACAATTATTGACATGATAATCAAACTGTTTCCATCTGCATTTACAATAGCGATGTTAGGAGCAATAGAGTCGTTGCTGTCGGCTATGGTAGCGGACGGCGTTGTTGGTGACAAGCATAACTCAAATACGGAACTTATCGCACAAGGCGTGGCTAACGTGGTAGCACCGTTTTTTGGCGGTATCCCCGCGACAGGTGCCATTGCCCGCACCATGACAAACATCAACAACGGCGGACGCAGTCCCGTAGCGGGCATTGTCCACGCAATAACATTAGTGCTGGTGCTGCTCTTTCTTGGAAAACTCGTTGGTTACATTCCGATGGCTTGTCTGGCAGGGGTTTTGATAATGGTTTCCTACAATATGAGCGGCTGGCGAACAATTGTTGCCCTTAGAAAAAGCCCTAAATCCGACTTCGCCGTTATGCTTGTAACTCTGATACTTACAGTGTTGCTTGACCTGACGGTTGCTATCGAAATAGGGTTGCTGATGGCGGTTGTAATCTTCATCAGACGTACCAGTGAGGCAACTTCGATTAAGATTTTTGGACGTGAAATTGACCCGAAACAAGAGTCGGATTTTGTTACAAGCGAAGAAAAACTTATCATTCCAAAAAATGTTGAGGTGTATGAGATTGACGGACCCTATTTTTTTGGTATGGCAAACAAATTTGACGACATTATGATGCAGGTAGGTAAGTTGCCCAAAGTCAGAATTATCCGAATGCGCAAAGTCCCTTTCATAGATTCCACAGGCATACATAACCTTGAAACTCTGTGTCAATCTTCTCATAGAAAAGGTATCACCGTCATACTTTCCGGCGTAACAATGCAAGTTAGAAAAACGCTGATGAAAGCAGATTTCGGCAAAATAATACCCGAAGAATGCATCTGTTCGCACATCAACATCGCTTTGAAAAAAGCAGAAGAGGTATTAAAAAATAATGAATAATCGGATAACATTGCTTCCGGACTTCACTTCGTTCCTCGCAACGAGGCAATCCAGAATATATTTTACTGAATTAGCACAATTCTCAGAATTTACAGAATTAAATATGTGAATTATGGAAACTGTGAAAATTCGGCTTAATAGTCAAAAATGTATTCTGAGTCGCTTATGATTTCAAATCCGCCTTGCAGTAGTAGGCTTTGGTGCTTTGTTTCCATCGGACATAATTGAACAGAGTGATACACTAAAAAAGAGACTGACTTTTGTGAGCCGGTCTCATTTTTTTTCTTGTTATCAATTCACTGTTATTACTTCTCTGCTACGACACTATCTTTAGAAACATGCTCGTAGTCAGTAACTACCTGAGAGGTTTCAAGGAGTTTGTCGTATTCGTCCTTTGTCATCACTATCAGTTTTTCGTACTCGCGAAGTCCTGTTCCTGCCGGAATTCTGTTACCCACAATAACGTTCTCTTTCATACCTTCAAGTTTATCTACTCTGCCGTTGATAGCAGCTTCGTTAAGCACTTTGGTTGTTTCCTGGAACGATGCGGCTGACATAAAACTCCTTGTCTGCAATGCGGCACGTGTAATACCCTGCAGCACAGGCGAAGAGGTTGCCGGAATAGAGTCGCGTGTTTCTACCAGCTTCAAGTCCTTACGTTTCAAGTGACTGTTTTCGTCCCTTAATCTGCGCATATTTACGATTTGTCCTGCTTGAAAGAGTTGCGAGTCGCCTGCGTCAAGCACCACTTTTGTTCCCCAAATAGCATCGTTTTCCTGCATAAACAGGTATTTATCAATCAATTGTCCTTCAAGGAAACGAGTATCGCCCGGTTCGCTAATCTGAACTTTTGACATCATCTGACGAACAATCACCTCAAAATGCTTGTCGTTGATTTTCACCCCTTGCAGACGATAAACGTCCTGAATTTCATTTACAATATACTCTTGCACAGCGGTCGGTCCCTTGATTGCCAGAATGTCGGCAGGAGTAATAATGCCGTCCGAGAGCGGTGTGCCAGCACGTACATAGTCGCCTTCCTGCACAAGAATTTGTTTTGAAAGCGGAACGAGATATTTTTTCTCTTCACCTGTGCGGGAAGTAACTGAAATTTCACGATTACCGCGTTTGATTTTCCCAAAATTGATTTCTCCGTCAATTTCGGCAACTATGGCAGGATTGGACGGATTACGAGCCTCGAACAACTCGGTTACACGTGGCAAACCACCTGTAATATCACCCGCCTTGCCCTGTGCTCTTGGGATTTTAACAAGCAAATCGCCCTGCTTTATCTCTTGCTTGTCGTCAATTACGATATGGGCACCCACAGGAAGATTATACGTTCTGATAACGTTTTTCTCCTTGTTCATAATGTGTGCGGACGGAGTTTTGGTTTTATCTTTTGACTCAATAATTATCTTTTCGCGTAATCCTGTACTTTCATCAGATTCCACCTTGAAAGTTGTACCCTCAATAACCGATTCAAATTCTACTTTACCCGTAGCCTCCGAAACAATAACGGCATTGAACGGATCCCATTCACATATTAGGTCGCCTTTGGCTACTGCATCTCCATTTTGCTTGTAAAGTTTTGAACCATAAGGAATTGATTGCATTGTTAATCCCATTTTGGTATTTGCGTCAACAATTCTCATTTCGGTTTGACGGGCAACAACCACTTGATAGGTGTTACCTGCCATATCCTTTGAATCAACCGTTCTAAGTTCGTCTATTTCCAGAATACCGTCATATCTGGAAACAATTTTGGATTCAGCTGCAATGTTTGATGCAATACCTCCCACGTGGAAGGTACGCAATGTCAATTGAGTGCCCGGCTCGCCAATAGACTGAGCTGCAATAACACCCACAGCTTCTCCCTTGCTGACAATAAGTCCGTTGGAAAGGTTTCTGCCATAACATTTTGCGCAAATGCCGTGACGGAGTTCGCAAGTCAATACCGAACGAACTTCAACGCGCTCAATAGATGCATTTTCGATATTCTTGGCAATTTTCTCATCAATCAATTCTCCGGCAGATACAATCAAGTCGTTGGTTGTTGGGTTACGGACATCGTGTACGGTTACACGTCCGAGAATTCTGTCGGCAAGGGTAGCAATAACTTCCTCCTTATTTTTCAGTTCAGAAATAGTCAATCCTCTCAAAGTACCACAGTCTTCATCGGTAACGATTACATCGTGTGATACATCAACAAGACGACGAGTAAGATAACCTGCGTCCGCTGTTTTCAAAGCGGTATCCGCCAGACCCTTTCTTGCTCCGTGAGTAGAGATAAAGTATTCCAGCACGCTCAAACCTTCCTTAAAGTTAGCCAAAATTGGATTTTCAATAATTTGTCCACCCTCGGCACCTGCCTTTTGCGGTTTTGCCATCAATCCACGCATACCCGATAACTGACGAATTTGTTCCTTACTGCCACGAGCACCTGAGTCAAGCATCATATAAACAGAATTAAACCCTTGATTGTCTGTGGCGAATTTCTGCATCAAAACATCGGTAAGATTTTTATTTACACGAGTCCAAACGTCAATGATTTGGTTATAACGCTCATTATTAGTGATATAACCCATATTGTAATCCTGTACAATTTTGTCAACTTCTTCGTATCCTGTTTGCACAAGTGAATTTTTCTCTTCGGGTATAATTACGTCAAACAGATTGAACGAAAGTCCGCCCTTGAATGCCATCTGATAGCCGAGGTTTTTAATATCGTCAAGGAACCGAGCAGTACGGGCAACACCCGATACCTCAATAACCTGTCCGATAATATCCCTTAGCGACTTTTTGGTCAGCAATTCGTTGATATAGCCTGCCTCTTTTGGCACGTATTTATTGACAATAACACGTCCAACAGTAGTGTCTTTGA
Organism: Prevotellaceae bacterium; assembly: GCA_031290375.1. GTDB lineage: Bacteria > Bacteroidota > Bacteroidia > Bacteroidales > Paludibacteraceae > F0058. The sequence goes on from JAITNR010000256.1 coordinate 12,098, forward strand.
TAATTTGCGAAGAAATTATATTGCCGTTTTTGTCAATATCCTTTATTCTGACATTGATACGAGCATTAACATCAACTTTTTTCTCATTATAGGCGATTTCAACCTCTTGTGGAGAGGAAAATATAAGCCCCTCGCCCTTTGCTCCCGGACGTTCTTTGGTAATGTAGTAAAGCCCCAAGACCATATCCTGCGAAGGCACAGTGATGGGAGCACCATTTGCGGGGTTAAGAATGTTGTGAGAACCAAGCATAAGCAGTTGAGCCTCAATAATTGCCTCATTGCCGAGCGGAAGGTGAACAGCCATCTGATCGCCGTCAAAGTCCGCATTAAAAGCCGTACATGCGAGCGGGTGCAACTGAATTGCCCTGCCCTCAATCATCTTCGGCTGAAATGCCTGAATACCAAGACGGTGCAAAGTCGGAGCACGGTTAAGCAATACGGGGTGTCCCTTCATCACATTTTCAAGAATATCATAAACGACAGGGTCTTTTCTGTCAATAAATTTTTTAGCAGACTTAACTGTTTTTACTACTCCTCTTTCAATTAATTTTCTGATAATAAATGGCTTGTAAAGTTCGGCAGCCATTTCTTTTGGAAGCCCGCACTCGCCCATTTTGAGCTCAGGTCCTACCACGATAACCGAACGGGCTGAATAATCAACACGTTTTCCGAGCAAATTCTGACGGAAACGTCCCTGTTTTCCCTTCAAACTTTCGCTCAAAGATTTTAGCGGACGTGTTGAGTCAGGCTTGGCAGTTGCTGCTCTGCGGGAGTTGTCGAGCAGAGAATCCACAGCCTCCTGTAACATACGCTTTTCGTTTCTCAGAATTACCTCAGGGGCTTTAATTTCAATCAAGCGTTTCAGACGGTTGTTTCTGATAATCACCCTGCGATACAGGTCGTTCAGGTCGGACGTTGCAAATCTGCCACCGTCAAGTGGAACAAGCGGACGCAATTCGGGCGGAATAACAGGCAAAACGGTAAGTATCATCCATTCCGGTTTGTTAGGCACTTTTGAGGCACGGAACGATTCAATTACGTTCAAGCGTTTAAGAGCCTCAACCTTGCGTTGTTGAGAGGTATCCAGGTCTGCCCTGTGACGCAGTTCGTAAGAGAGTTTATCCAAATCCAGACGCTGTAGCATCTCGCGGATTGCCTCTGCTCCCATTCTGACAATAAACTTGTTTGGGTCGGTGTCGTCAAGCATCTGATTGTCACGGGGAAGTTTCTCTATTACAGCAAGATATTGCTCCTCATCAAGCAATTCACCTACGGTAAGCCCTTCCTCTCCTTCCAAAGCTCCAAGTTGAATTATTACATATTTTTCGTAGTAAACAATAGCGTCAAGTTTTTTGGTTGACATTCCCAAAAGGTAGCCTATTTTATTGGGCAAAGAATGAAAATACCAAATATGAGCCACAGGTACGGCAAGATGAATGTGCCCCGAACGTTCTCTTCTTACCTTTTTTTCGGTAACTTCTACGCCGCAACGGTCGCAAACGATGCCTTTGTAACGGATCCTCTTATATTTTCCGCAATGACACTCGTAATCCCTTACCGGACCAAATATCCTTTCGCAGAAAAGCCCGTCACGTTCGGGTTTATAAGTACGGTAATTGATAGTTTCGGGTTTAACCACTTCGCCGTATGAACTTTCAAGAATTTCCTCAGGGGAGGCAAGACTGATGGTTATTTTACTCAAATTACCCTTTACCTTGTTTTCTCTTTTAAATGCCATATATTTATTTTTATTATGATTTTACAACTTTTTTACAACAAACTAACAAATGACTTTCGTGTTTTTGCCAAACTTGACATAACGAACCCATCGTTCTGATTTTTGTTTATAACTATTTGATTTAAAATAAATTATAACTACATATCGCAACGATAAACAGATTATTCTTAAATGTTTTGTAATACACTACAAACAAATTTCATTCAGTTTTATACAAAGTTTGCAAAGGTACAAAAAAAAAATTGAAATGACAATTATATTTTTTTGAGGACCAGGGCAAACGCATCTTAATTAATTAGGATTTTCAATAAATAATCATTATTCCATCCGGCATCGAGTCTTTTTCCCTTCACACTTCTCTTTTTTGACTGTTCATGTTTGATTAAATTCAGGGCAATTCGATTGAGCATTGAA
>JAITNR010000260.1 GCA_031290375.1 Prevotellaceae bacterium
CATCGCTTTGAAAGCGTTTATAAAATTCTATTGAATTCACTCCTGTAAATTTTTCTCTTGTTTTCACGCTACAAAGGTAGCATTTTTTTGGGCGACCTAAACGCTTATACCAAATGAATTATTAGAAGTCCCCTTATAAAAATACTATGCAAAAATAGACAAAATAGATAAAAGAAACGACAAACTAAATAAAAAATAGATAAAAAAACAGTGGATTTTCCCTGTTATAGATATTGATTGTAAAATTATTTACTAATATCTTTACGAATGTTTTTGTAAAAATATTAGTAAATAATTTTGTAAATTAAAAAAAAAGTATTACCTTTGTACTTTCAAAAGTAAGATATTATTCTTTGCAAATATTTTTATTATAATTTTCATCAAATTAATCATTGATTAGTAAAATATTTACAGAAAAAATCTACTTTCGTCTATATGTTTTTAAATATTTATGTTTTAATTTTGCGCCGCAATTATCAAAGAAAAAATTATGCGAAAAAATGTTCTTGACAGACAATATGATTTGACCACACCTCTCGAAATATTGGTCAATAGGGTCATAGAAGGGTTAATGCTATCAACAATGGATAGCAACAAAAAAGAGTTCTACACACACAAGTTGAAAAATCTGGATTTTGAAATATTGGCAGATGCGTATTTGTCAACATTAGGTTCTATCTCTCAGACAAATATAAAATATGCTATTTGCTTTTTTATTGATATGAAAACACAGGATATAGCTCAACTTTTCAATGTTACTCAGGCAAGTGTGCGTACTGTCAAGTATCGTATCAGAAAGAAATTTGGGAAGAATAATATTTATCGCCTCTTGCTTTAATATCAAAAAATACTTTGCACAGGCATCTGCAACAACTGTAAGGTGCGTTCTATCAGAATAAAATCTGTTTCCCAAAATTTTATCTTTTCATTAACTGTTTTTTATAAAAATTCAAATATTTTTTATAACTTTGTATCCCTGTTTGCAAACAAATAGAGAGCTGATAAACAATTTTATAAGAGATATAAATTAAAAAACCAGATATTTTTATGAACGGATTGAAAGGTAAAATAGCAATTATTACCGGTGGTGCTGATGGTATTGGCAAGGCAACGGCGTTGAGATTTGCACGGGAAGAGGCTGTAGTGGTGGTTTGGGATATGAACGAGGAAAAGGGCAAAGAAACTGTTGCCCTACTTGCCTTACAGGGTGCTACCGCAAATTTTATGAAAGTGAATACTGCAAATTTTGCTGAAGTTGAAGCCGCTACCAAACAAGTAGTTGAACTCTACGGCAAAGTGGAAATTCTTATCAACAACGCAGGTATCACCAGAGATGCGACACTCAAAAAAATGACGCCTGAACTTTGGCAACAGGTTATTGACGTAAATCTGACAGGTGTTTTCAACTGTGCCAAATGTGCTGCCGAGGTGATGTCGGAAAACGGTTGGGGCAGAATTATTAACGCTTCCTCGGTAGTGGCTCTGTACGGCAATTTTGGACAGACAAACTACGTTGCTACCAAGGCAGGGCTTATTGGAATGACAAAAACTATGGCAAAGGAACTTGGCAAAAAGGGAATTACCGTCAATGCTGTTGCTCCCGGGTTTATTTTGACCGATATGATAAAGAAAATGCCTGCCGAAGTGCTCAAATCAATGGAAGACAAAGTGCCTGTAAAACGACTCGGACAGCCCGAAGAAATTGCTGCCGCCTATGCTTTCCTTGCCAGCGACGATGCCGCCTATATCAACGGCACAGTGTTGAGTGTTGATGGCGGCATAACTACTTAGCAATGTCTCTGGATTGCTTCGTTCCTCGCGATCACGCGAAGTCCAAGAGCAATGCGTCATTATAAGAAACGAAGCGATCCGGAAATTAAAAACATTAACAGGTTATTATTTTTTGTGTCTGAACAGCCAAAATACTCGACTATTCAACATTTGATTCACATTAGTATTCAAGTCCGTATTCCTTAATTTTGCGATAAAGTGTTCTTTCCGAGATTTTCAGGTCTTTGGCTGCATATTTGCGCTTGCCCTTGTTGCGGTCTAATGCTTTGAGTATCAAATCTTTCTCTGCATCCATCAAAGAAAGGGACTCTTCAACATATTCCTCAGTATCTTCGACCTCGTTTTTATCAACAATTTTAGGCTTTTGCGACTGATTTACAGTAGATACAATTTTTACAATATCGTCATCGTTTTTATTAAAAGGGGTTGGCTCGCGAAAATCGTGCAAACCAACATTTTCCTTATTCATAATTGAATTTACTGATTTTTTTAAATCCGTAATATCCTTTTTCATATCAAAAAGTACCTGATAAAGTATTTCCCGTTCAGAGTTGAACGATTTTTCGTCAATAGACTTGCCATTAGCAACAGTAGGTAAAAATTCACCACTGCTATCAGGCAGATATTTTTTTAACGTAGATTCGTCTATTTCGCGGTTTTGTTCTATGACCGAAATCTGTTCGGTGATATTTTTCAATTGACGTATATTTCCCTTCCAGTAATAAGAAGATAGAATTTGTTGTGCCATAGGCGTGAGTTTAACCGCAGGCATTTTGTATTTGTCGGCAAAATCGGCGGCAAATTTTCTGAAAAGCAGCACAATATCCTCTTGTCGTTCTCTTAATGCCGGAATTGCGATTGGCACTGCATTAAGGCGATAATATAAATCCTCGCGGAAATACCCTTTGGAGATAGCAAGCGGAATGTTTAAGTTTGTGGCGGCAACTACTCTGACATCGGTTTTTTGCACCTTTGATGACCCCACCCGAATAAATTCACCTGCTTCAAGTACGCGAAGCAATCTGACCTGTGTCTGCATAGGCAATTCACCCACTTCATCAAGAAAAATAGTGCCGCCACCGGCTACCTCAAAATAACCCTTTCTATCTGATGTAGCTGATGTAAACGAGCCTTTTTCGTGCCCAAAAAGTTCCGAATCAATGGTGCCTTCGGGAATAGCCCCACAATTTACTGCAATGTAAGGGCTGTGCTTTCTGTGTGAATATTGATGAATTATCTGCGGGAAAAATTCTTTACCTACTCCACTCTCGCCTGTTATCAACACGGACAAGTCAGTACTTGCCACCTGTACCGCCACGTCTATTGCCCTGTTTAGCAACGGCGAAGTGCCAACAATATTAAATTTTTGTTTAATTGACTGTATTTCTGATAATTGCATAGCTTATTATTGACATATAATTACAAATTACATCTTTCAAAAAAATATGATTAAAAAACCTTCTGTCTCATCTGACAAAACATGACAAAGTTACATTTTTTTTCCGATAAAAAGGCTAAATTTTTTTTAATGAAGTGGGGTAACATTGCACCACATTAAATTGCGAGCCGAGTGACGCCAACGGTTATTTCCGTACTGATGCCATTGGCACAACCAATAATGGTGTTTCATCTTCATCTTCAGCTGTACCACGTGAAGCTGCAAAACTTTCAGTTCAGAACGCTTGGTTTCGCAGTTATGTGCGTCTCAGAATTTTAATTCGACTGTTTATTAATCCTAAAATATGTTAAATTATTCATTTGTCCTATGGACATAGACAATTACCATGCAAAGTCCGCATTTTTTTTATTATCACAGATTTTCATGTATTTTCTCCAACCCTAATTCAGCCGCGATTCATTCAGGGAGAAAAATATTAAAATGGGCATCCCTGTAGGAATAAATTTCAGTTTTTTATTCTCTAACCATG
>JAITNR010000270.1 GCA_031290375.1 Prevotellaceae bacterium
AAAAGTTATGTATTTTGATGCTTGTTGTGAGTGGGATGTTTGTATCTTGTGAAGGGTTTCCCACAGTAGAGAAACCAAACAACGCTTTGGTTGGCAGTTGGGAACGGAAAGGCAGTTACGTTAAAATTTTGTGTGATTCCCCGTGGCAAGAACGGATGGATGAAATAGTTGCAATGTTGAGAGTGGAATTTTTCAATACCTTGACATTCAAAAATGATGGCAGTGGACTGTTTACCATCTCCAGTACTGATCCCGAGAAGATGTTTTATTATTCCCTGACAGATGATGAAATTACTGCAACGGCGGAAGATTTAATTTATGGGTTCAATGCAGGGTCAATAGATGTTTCTGGCGAGATATTCATAATGTCCTATGATATTGAAGGCAATACCTTGAATGTGAAGATGGATATTACCGAAAAGATGAAAGAGGTACTTGGCAACTCTGTATATGGACAAATGATTGACCCAAATGTTATTGAAGTTGCTCACATTGCAGGAACGTATATAAGAAAATGAAGTTTGTAAAATAATAGTTTTGGAGAAAACAGTGAGGTTATCCCCCGCTGTTTTCGTTTTTCGGTTCGGAAATTTAATAAGCACTAAGAAAAACCGTTAAAAATCTGATTAATAAAAAAACTGTCCGATTTGGATTTCAGACTCAAAACGGTAGATTTGTTTTTGCTGCAAACCATTAAAAACGGGGCTACTGCATTACCCGCAGAAACGGCAAAACAGTCAAGTACAAAAACGAACTCAACAGCGGCGATGTTATTTACGTCATTGCGGGCTTGACCCGCAATGACGGGGTATTTGGGAGCAATTTTGGTATTAGATACGATATTCATTTATTAAAACTTATATGCAAACGCGCCAAACTTTTTTTACAAAAAAAACAGTAACTTTGCCTTTCTTTTTGCGTAACAGGATTAGAGCCAAGAACCGTGCAAAAGGCAAAATTTTGTATCTTCTTTAATCTATAAAAAAACATAAATGAACTCATTTACAATATCCGAGTTGAAAACTGCTTTTGAAGCGCAGAGCAAAGTGACTGTTGAAAATCTGTTGCCTCCTCTTTTCAAAAATGAGGAAGAATATCTGTTTTGGCAAAAAAATCGGAATATTAAACACTTGAATTTTAGAGAGTTGTGCCAAGACGAAACCCTGAATTGCTGCCTCGGAATAGATAGCGGTTCAACTACTACAAAGACTTTGATTTTAGACGAAAACGAAAATATTGTTTTCACTTTTTACGCACCCAATCAGGGTAATCCGCTCAAAAAGGTTGTGGAAGGCTTAGCCGAATTTCAGCAAAAATGCACCGAAAAGGGAGTTACTGCAAATTTTATATCCTCTTGTTCAACAGGTTACGGAGAGGAGTTAGTGAAATCTGCCCTTGACCTCGATTACGGCATTGTGGAAACAATGGCACATCTCTCAGGTGCTCAATGGGTTAATCCCGATGTGAGTTTTGTGCTCGACATTGGTGGACAGGATATGAAGTCAATTTTTGTACGTAATGGAGTGATTTCCAATATAGAACTCAACGAGGCTTGTTCTTCGGGCTGTGGCTCGTTTTTGCAGAATTTCGCTGCAACAATGAACCTTACATACAGCGATTTCATTAGCCAAGCCTGTCTTGCTCTCCGTCCTGCCGACCTTGGTACACGTTGCACTGTGTTTATGAATTCAAAGGTGAAACAAGCCCTGCGTGAAAATGCCTCAATAGGCGATATAGCAGCAGGTTTGGCGTATTCCGTTGTAAAAAACTGCCTGTTCAAAGTACTTAAAATTTCCAATCTTAATATTTTGGGTGAAAACATTGTAATTCAAGGTGGTACATTCCGTAACAATGCCGTTTATCGCGCCCTTGAACTGCTAAGCGAGAAATCCGTTTCTACCACCGATATGCCAGAAATGATGGGAGCTTTGGGGGCTGCACTTTATGCAAAAAAGACAAAAAAAATAAATAGCACGTACTGAATAATAACAGCCATTAGAGCCAAGATAAAGTATACGAAATAACCAATAATTTTCAATTTTCAATTAAAAATGACATCACTTATTGATTTACAAAATATCGACACCAAAGAACTGACTTGTCACGGCTGTACCAACACTTGCAGAGTCTTACGGTTTCGTTTTCCCAACGGTAACGTAAGTTTCACGGGCAACAAGTGCGAAAAAGTTTTTTTTTGCACTGCTTCGGCTGTTCAAAAGGGTTTCAACGGATTTGACCTGAAAAATGAAATCTTATTTGGCAAACAAACTTCAAATCATAATAAGGCTAAGGTAAAAATCGGCATTCCCCGCGTTTTGAATATGTATGAAAATTTTCCATTTTGGCACACGCTTTTTACGGAGTGCGATTTTGAGGTGGTACTGTCGCCCGAAACATCTATGGCACTGTATCAGAGGGGAATAAACAGTGTGATGAGTGATAATATTTGTTTTCCCGCGAAGGTAGCTCACGGGCATATTCTTGCTCTGATTGATGCCAAGCCCGACAGAATTTTTTACCCCATCATTCCCAAAGAGGAAATGGAGTTTGAGGGAACTGACAATTCGTACAACTGTCCTGTTGTGAGCGGCTATCCTGAGGTTATTCGCTCGGCGATAAACCCTGAGAAAAATTACGGCATTCTATTTGACAAGCCTGTAATTACTTTTGGCAACAAAAAGTTCTTAAAACAAGCGTGTTATGCCTATTTTTCGGACTTAAACGTTGAAAAAGCAGTTTTTGAAAAGGCATTTGGAAAAGCAAATTTTGTTCGGGAAAATTACAATAAGGAATTTATTGAAAAACAAAAAAATATATTACAACAATCGGTCGAAAGTGGTTATCTGACCTTTATTGTTGCGGGACGACCATATCACTCCGATTTGTTTGTAAATCAGAAAGTTGGACAAATTCTATCGGATTTGGGCATAAATGTGCTTACGGACGATATTTTTCGGCAACTTCAAAGTTCAGGTTTTTCCAAACTCAATATGGTGTCGCAGTGGTCGTACCCTAACCGCGTAGTACAAACGGCTTTGGAAGTGGCAAAATTGCCTGCAAACATTCAGATGGTGCAACTCAACTCATTTGGCTGCGGTCCCGACTCTTTTCTTATGGAAGAAATCGGCAATATTCTCAAAAACGCAGGTAAAAATCACACAGTTCTCAGAATTGACGAAATAGCAAGTACGGGGTCTATTCGGCTGAGACTTAGGTCATTAATTGAATCGTTGAAGGCAACTGGAGTAGGAACGAAGAGTGTTTTGCACTTGCAGCCCGAAAACTCCGAATACAAGGGTTACAATTCATTTTTTACCAAAAAAGACAAGGGAAAAACCGTTTTAATTCCTTGGTTTACAGATTTTTTGTCCCCATTTATTCCTGCCATTGCCAAGTTGGCTGGTTACATGTTTGTGAATTGCCCGAAAACCTCCAAACAGTCGGCAGACGTTGGCTTAAAGTACGGCAACAACGAAGTTTGCTATCCCGCCACATTAATTCTCGGAGACCTGATTGCAGAAATCAAAACAGGCAAGTATAATCTTGATAATCTGGCAGTTGCCATAACGCAGACAGGCGGACAATGCCGAGCCACCAACTATTTGGGAATGATAAAGGCGGGACTGAAAAATGCAGGATTTGACAGTATTCCCGTAATTTCGGTTTCGTTTGGCGGCGACTTTCATAACGAGCAGGAAGGCTTTAAGCTACCTGTAATCAAGATTTTAAACATTTCAATTTATGCCCTTCTTTTTGGGGACACCCTGCAACAGATGTATGCTTCCACCATCGTGAGAGAAAAAACGGTCGGACAAACGCAGCAACTGTTTGATAATTATATGAATGCAGTAAAAGAGATTATTTTTGAGAAAAATTATAAAAAAATCCTGAAACTTCTTGAGAATGCAGTTGAAGAGTTTAATAAAATTGAAATTTTTGAAGATAAAAAATTTGAGAAAGTAGGACTAATTGGCGAAATATTCGTAAAATATAACAACTACGGACAGGCACACATTACCGAATGGCTACGCAAACGAAATATGGAAGTAGTTACGCCGCCAATAATTGATTTTTTTATTCAAACATTTGTTAATAGGGAAGTTAGTGATAAAAATGGAGTTAACCAAACAGGCAGATTTACCAAAAAAATTTTGCCATTATTGTATAAATTTATTAATATAAAGATAAAAAAAGTTGAAAAAATAGCGGGCAATTACCGTTTTTTTGAGAAAAACGAAAGTATTTTTGTCAAGGCAGACTATGCTGTAGAAATTCTTGATTTAAGCAATCAATTTGGCGAAGGATGGATGATAGCAGGCGAAGTGGCAAGTTTTGCCCATCGTGGCATCAATCGCGTTGTGTGTGTGCAACCCTTCGGATGTATAGCCAACCACGTGGTAGCCAAAGGCGTAGAACGCCGACTGAAAACCCGTTATCCAGAAATGAACCTTCTGTACCTCGACATAGACGGTGGTATGGCAGAGGTAAATCTGCAAAACAGATTGGAATTTTTGATAAATTAGGAAAGAACCAAAATAAAATATACAAACTAACTGATAATTTTCAATTCTCAATTAAAAAAATGGACTTAACCACATACTCTCCTTTGGTTTTAGCCTTAATAGGAACGGGCTTTACTTTTTTATGTACCGCTTTCGGTGCGGCTTTTGTGTTTGTTTTCAAAGGTGAAATAGATGAAAATCTACAGCGGATTTTTCTCGGTTTTGCGGCAGGAGTGATGATTGCCGCATCCGTTTGGTCGCTGTTAATACCTGCCGTAGAGATGGAAGAAGTGCAGGGCGGTATCGGGTGGATACCCGCGGCGGGTGGTTTTGTTATCGGCGGACTGTTTTTGTTTCTGCTGGACAATATGTTGCCACACCTGCATCCGGGCAGCGATACGCCTGAGGGATTACCCTCGAAGATGCAGCGAACAACCATGCTGGTAATTGCAATCACTCTGCACAACATACCTGAGGGCATGGCTGTGGGCTTGACTTTCGGGCTTGTGGCAATGGACGGAGATACCACCACCTCTATTGCGGCGGCGTTTGCTCTGGCATTGGGTATTGGTTTGCAAAACATTCCTGAGGGAACTGCTGTGTCGTTACCTCTGAAAAGTGAGGGTTTTTCACGCAAGAAAGCCTTTGTATACGGGGCTTTGTCGGGTATTGTAGAACCGATTGCGGCGGTGTTGGGAGTACTGATGATAGGTTCTTTGTCGGGGATTATGCCCTGGTTGCTTGCCTTTGCCGCAGGGGCAATGATATACGTTGTGGTAGAAGAACTTATCCCTGAAGCCCATCTGGGTAGCCATTCACATTTGGGAACGGCAGGCGTTATGTTCGGTTTTCTTGTGATGATGATTTTGGACGTAGCGTTGGGCTGAAAGTTTTTTCATATCAAGCAGGAGAAAAACGAAAGTTTTGTTATTTCCCATCAAAAAAGTCGCCACCATAACAGCAACGACTTCCAATGAAAGAGGTCTTTTTATTTTTTCAAATAATCATATTTTGGTCTATTTTTTCTTCTTGGTTGATTTACTTTCTTTTTTCAGTATGTCATAAGCCAGTGGCGATGCCACGAACACGGTTGAGAGCATACCTGCTACCACTCCTGCAAGCATTGCAAAGATAAATCCACGAATTACTTCACCTCCAAGTATAAACATTGCCAGCAACGTAAGAACCACCGTAAAGGTAGTACTGAATGTACGGCTCAATGTTTGGTTGAGCGACAGGTTCATTATGTCGGCAATATCACGTTTGGGATAAAGTGCTTGATTTTCGCGTACACGGTCGAAAATTACCACCGTATCGTTGATTGAATAACCAATAATAGTCAGTATCGCAGCCACAAACGACTGGTCAATTTCAAGCGAAAATGGCATTATGGAATAGAACAGCGAATAACAACCAATAGTAAACAGGGCATCGTGTGCGAGGGCGACAACACCGCCAACGGAGAACGCATAGTTTCTGAAACGCAGCAAAACGTACAGGAAAATCCCTATCAGCGAAATAATTACAGCCCATATTGCTTTTGTTTTCATATCGCCTGCAATAGTAGGTCCTACACTGCTCGAACTTTGAATCCCCAACGCACTTTTGTCATCAGTGTCCGAAAGTTGATATGCTCCGTTATTTACAGTATATCTGTGTACAAACATATCCTGTGTAATCTTTGTATTTAAAAACGGTTTCAATCCGCTGTAGAGCATCAATTCTACCTTGTCATTGGCGTTTTCACTGCCATCGTTTTCACTATAGTTTGTAGAAATTCTTACCTGATTTGCATCTCCCATTGTAATAACGCTCAACTGCGAATTGGGGAATACATCTTCAAGCGTATTGCGGACATTCTCAGCGTCAATCGGCTGTTCGAAACGAACAACATAAGTTCTGCCACCACTGAAATCAATACCCGGTTTCAAACCTCTGAATGCCAGAGATAAAATACATACAGTCACTAAGGTAATGGAAAGTCCGTAACCGATTTTTCTTATTTTTATGAAGTCAATATTAAAATTTCTAAACCAATTTTTTGTCAATCCTGTGGTAAATGGTATTTTCCAATCTTTGTCTTTTGAAATCAAATATTCAAACATAAGACGGGAGAAGAAAATCGAAGAGAATAATGAAGTTGTAATACCGATTATCAGAGTAGTAGCAAAACCTTTGACGGGTCCCGTACCGAGAATGAACAGAATAATACCTGTCAACAGGGTGGTTAATTGCCCGTCTATAATTGCCGACAGTGCATTTGAAAATCCCGCCTCTATGGCTTTTTTAAGGTTTTTGCCTCCCTCAATTTCCTCTCGAATCCGCTCGTATATAAGCACGTTGGCATCTACTGCCATACCGAGCGTCAGCACAATACCCGCAATACCTGGCAATGTCAGCGTTGCCTGAAATGAGGCTAAAATACCCATCATAAAGAAGATGTTGCCCAGCAAGGCTATATCTGCGATGATACCGGGAACCAAGCCGTAGTAGAAAATCATATATAGAAGTACCAGAAAAAATGCCAAAACAAACGAAATCATTCCCTTGCTAATAGCCTCCTGTCCCAGCGAAGGACCAACTACGTCTTCCTGAATAATCCTTGCAGGTGCAGGCATTTTGCCAGATTTCAGAACGTTTGCCAAATCCTTTGCCTCTTCAGGTGTGAAATGACCCGAAATTTCCGAATTTCCACCTGCTATTTCACCCCTGACTGTCGGGGAAGAATATACATAGTTGTCCAGGGAAATTGCGATAGACTTATTTATGTTCGCTTTTGTCAAGCGCGCCCAAGTGGACGCACCCTCAGAGTTCATTCTCATACTTACCTTTGACTCGTTTGTAATTTGGTCGAAATCCTGTCGAGCATCGGTAATTACATCGCCCGAAAGGGGAGCAATTCCTTCACGGTTCGAGATTTTAAGGGCTATTAAGCCGTATCTGTCGTTATGATCGACATCATTTGCGGGAGAAACAGGCTTTACCGTCCATTGCAGTTTCAAATTGCGAGGTAATAATCTCTTTACCTGAGGCATATTGAAATACTCCATAATTTTGGCAGTATCCTTAGTTGCCACAGCTCCAAGCTGCGGTCCCATCGAACTCCTGCCAAGAATTGCAAACAACGGGTTGTTTTTTACAGCCTGCTGCTGAGCCTTTTCGTCTGCTTGAACATTGGTAGCACTGTCCATTGATTGTTTCAAGACATCTTTTAAAGAATCGGTTTTTACTACTTCTTGATTTTGAGCTACTTCCGGTGTTTTTGCAACGTCTGCTGTTGTCGTTGAGTCGGCTGTTGCAACAACATTAATATCACGCAGAGCGGAATTTATCTGTTCCAGAATATTCGACAACTCGGAAGCGTCATACGTTTCCCAAAATTCGAGGTTAGCCGACCCCTGAAGAAGTTTACGAACACGTTCAGGCTCTTTGATACCGGGCAACTCTACCAAAATTCTACCGTCATTTCCCCCGATTTGTTGAATATTGGGCTGAACAACGCCAAAACGGTCAATCCTCGAACGCAATACGTTGAAAGAGTTGTCGATAGCCGATTTTATCTCTGCTCTGAGAACTTCAATAACCTGCTTGTTGGTTGAACTTAACTGAATTTTTTCCTTTAAACCGATGGTTGAAAAGATAGTTGAAAGACGTGCATTCTGATCAATTTTCTCGAATTCTTCCTGAAAATTGTTCAAAAAATCACCTGTTTTGCGTTTCTTTGCATTGTCCATTGCTTTTGTAAAGATGTCGGTTTGGTTATACTCCGAAAGTGAAACCAAAACGTCAGGCACGGAAATTCCCAAAATTACGTTCATACCGCCCTTCAAGTCCAATCCTAAACTTATTTCCTTTTCTCTGCACTCTTTCAAAGTATAGCCGAGCCATACTTTTTGACCTGCGACCGAGTCCATATACTTGTAATACAACTCGTTATCACCTTTGGCAAACTCCTTTGCCTTTTTGCTGTAGCGAACAGTTACAACGCTGAAAGACAGGTAAAAGAGGCACACAAGCCCCAAGGCAATAGAAAATATTCTAATAAATCCTTTGTTTTGCATAATTTTTTTTTATTATTAATGCTTATTATTTTATTTGTTATTTTAGTTATAATCAAACAGTTACGCAGTTAATTTTATGAAATAAAAAAATACTTCTACCGCGAAAAATTTGAGCCTGCAAATTTACATTATTTTTTTTTAAAATCAAAGGAATTTTTTCAAATATAACAAAATTACTTTTGCCTCAACACAAAACAGTGAACAATTCATTTACAATTTTAGCTCAATTTTTTTTACCTGCTTTATGACGAGTCGAATTATCTTTATCAAAATTTTGAACCTCTACAATGCGCATCACGCCATAAATTTAGCAAAAACAAATCATTGCATTTTTGCCAGTAGGGTGGGGTGTAAAAAATGTTTGGTCTGGTAAAAAAAAAATCTCATTCCAAATTTTGCATGGCAAACAACAACTTCTTTTGTCCGTCAGGGCATTCATATCAATAGAAAAATGCTTGTTCCGACCAACCAAAGCCTCGCAGACGCTTCACATTAATTCTATCAGTTTGAAAATATTTTTTGGTATAAGCGTTGATAATGTCCTTGTATAGTTGATATTTTTTATTACCTTTGCAGCCAAAAGAGGAATAATATGGAAAATATCAACGATTATTTTTGTCCGAATGAAAATTGTAAATGTTATGGTTTGCGT
>JAITNR010000271.1 GCA_031290375.1 Prevotellaceae bacterium
ACGCAAACCATAACATTTACAATTTTCATTCGGACAAAAATAATCGTTGATATTTTCCATATTATTCCTCTTTTGGCTACAAAGGTAATAAAAAATATCAACTATACAAGGACATTATCGAAAATCTCCTTTCGGATATAATCCGGGCGCTGCTCGCCACTGAGGTAAGATATTTTCATGGACAACGCTTCTTTGGCGGCATCATAATCATGCTTGACACATCGGTCTATGAGCTTTTGAAGTGACTTGTACTGCTTCTTTATCATTGCTACATCGTTTTTTGCACTGCAAAGATAGTCAGGAATAGGGATTAACGGAGAAAAAAAGGAAAGAATCAACCAAAACAGGCAGTATCGGCGTTAATTATTCATAAATATTTCGTAGAAAAACGGTGTAGTACGCTTTATTTTTGTTTTCGTTAAACAGTACGCTTTTAGTACACCTTATAGAAAGAAAAATCCCTCTAAATCAGGTGATTAAGAGGGATTTAAAGTACCCAGAGCCGGGATCGAACCGGCATGGAAATGAATCCACTGGTGTTTGAGACCAGCGCGTCTACCAATTCCGCCATCTGGGCAGCTATGAAAAAGGTTTATTTTCTGACTGCAAAGGTAATACTTTTTTTTGATTTAACAAAAAAAAATACTAACTTCGCACAAAAAATTAATGCCCTTTTACGAACACAACTATCAACAGTTTATCAAACAATATAGTGGACAGAATTTATTTAGTAGGATTTATGGGTTCGGGCAAAACTACAACGGGCAAACGGTTGTCCGAAAAACTCAATTTTCAGTGGATTGACACTGACAAATTCATAGAACGCAGGCGGAACAAAACGGTTTCGCAGATAATCTCGGAAAATGGGCAGGACAAGTATAGGCAGATAGAGAATAGCGTTATCGAGGAATTGTCCACTTATGAGGGTGTGGTTGTGTCGTGCGGGGGAGGACTGCCCTGTTTTTATGATAATATGTTAATAATGAACAAAACAGGCATAACAATTTACCTGAAAACATCTATAACAGTGCTTGTTGAAAGGCTAAAAACGGCAAAAGCAGAAAGATTTTTCCTCAAAAACAAACCCGAAGACGAATTAGAAGAATATATTTCCAAAACTTTACAGGGAAGAGAGTTTTTTTATAATCAAGCAAAAATTATAATTGACACACAGGAGAACTTTGGCATTACAGAAAATATAGTTGAAAACTTACGAATTAGAAAATTAATCAACAATAAAGCGGTGCTATAAAGGATGGGGAAACCATAACAAATAAATTATATGCGTAAAAAATTAAAATATCTGATAATCTTGTGTGCAGCTGTTATTGTTGCGATTGTATTTATTTGCGATAATGTTATAAGAAATTCGAGTAAAAAATTTGTTTTCAGCGATATAGATAAAATTCAGTACAATAAAGTCGGCTTGCTGCTTGGAACTTCAAAATATTTGAAATCGGGACAAATAAATTAATATTTTGCAAACAGAATTACGGCAACAGTAAATTTATACAAGGTTCAAAAAATTGATTTTATTGTTATTAGCGGCGATAATAGCAGAAAAAATTATAACGAACCGCTGGATATGAAAAACGAACTAATAAAATACGGAGTTCCCGAAGAAAAAAATCTTGATTATGCCGGTTTTCGCACTTACGATTCGGTAATAAGAATGAATAAAATTTTCGGACAAACAAATAGAAATAAAATAATTAATTCCAAAATTAAATGAAAAGTTACGAGAGTAAAACTACAACAATCAACAAGCCTCAAACGCAGCTGTTTGCAATACTGTCGGATATGAGAAATCTGGGGAAATACATATCCGAAATACAGGGCAGAGATGTGAATATCAAAGAGTTCACCTGTGGTCAGGATTTTGCCGAAGCCAACATTCCCAATTTGGGTAGTGTCAGATTGAAGATAGTTGAAAAAGAGCCTGACAATACAATAAAATTTGCGGTAGAAAACCTGCCCATCCGAGCGAATTTGTGGGTTCAACTTAAAGAGGTCGCCGAAAACGACACCAAAATGAAACTTGTTATAAAGGCAGATATTCCGATTTTTCTTGTTCCAGTGCTTGGAAGTAAATTGCAGGAAGGATTGGATAAAATAACCGATACCCTGACTTTTGCTATAAACAGGCAAAATTTTTAGCAATGCAAAATAAATAAAATATAAAATATTCATGGATTGCTTCGTTCCCTGCAATGACGCGAAGTACAGAAGCAATGCACCATTATAAGGAACGAAGCAATTCAGCAATTAAAAACGTTATAAGTTATTTATTTCTTTTTTGTGTCTGTACGAATATTAAATCGTAATTCGGATTTTTTTATTACCTTTGCATTTTTACGCCATAATACTTTTTAGGGGTGCTTCGGCTGAGATTATACCCTTTGAACCTGAGCGGGCAATGCCGCTAAGGGAAAGAGTCTCCAAATGTTTCTTCCCTTTTTGTATATGGTTTTGTTAAACAGAGTCAAATGGCTCATAATCAAAACTTTATGTATAGAAAATTTCTTTTGATGGCAACCGCTGCTATTGCCTTAAACACAGCAGCAAAAGCAAACGACACTGACTCTATTTGCTCTTTCGATTTGGAAGAGGTTGTGGTGAATGCAACCCGTAATCCGTATCAGTCAACTCTTTCGTCCGAAACTGTTGGCAAAAATCAACTGCAAGAGCAGAATTTTGGTGATAACCTGCCGTTTTTGCTTTCTACAACGCCCTCTTTGGTGGTTACATCAGATGATGGATTGGGCGTAGGTTACACCTATTTTCGCATTCGCGGCACCGACCATACGCGGATAAATATGACGGTCAATGGCGTGCCGCTTAATGATTCCGAAAGTCAAACGGTTTTTTGGGTAAATATGACCGACTTTGCCTCTTCGTTGCAAAATGTGCAGGTGCAGCGAGGAGTAGGCACATCTACGAACGGCTCCTCAGCATTTGGAGCGAGTGTGAATATGATGACCGATGTTGTTTCGGCAACTCCTTACGCCACAATAAATTTCAATGGCGGAATGTACAACACTTTCAGAGAGATGGTTAAAATCGGCACAGGTCTGATGCCATCAGGCTTTGCTTTTGACGCAAGATTCTCGAAGGTCAATTCTGACGGCTACCTGCAAAGAGCCTTCTCCAACCTGTATTCCTACTCATTTTCAGGTGCATATTTTGGCAAAAAATCTATGTTTAAGATGTTGATTTTTGGTGGAAAAGAAAAAACCTATATGGCGTGGGACGGCATAGACTCGGCGACATTGTCGAACAATCCGCGTTTTAATCCGGCAGGAATGTATTTTGCCGGAAACGATATCTTATTCTATGATAATCAAACAGATAACTATGCTCAACAAAATGCACAACTCCATTTTGCACACTTTTTTGATGATAGCTGGAATATAGCGACAGTACTGCACTACACGCATGGCAACGGCTATTACGAGCAATATAAGCGTGATAAAAAGTTTTCGTCTTATGGGCTGCCTGTATTTATAAATTCTGATAATGAGGAAATTAAGCGTTCCGATTTGGTTAATAGGAAAAATCTTGATAACGACTTTTACGGAATAGTTTCTTCTGTAAATTACAAAAAGAACTCGTTATCAGTCACTTTGGGTGGTGCTGTAAACAACTATTCAGGCGACCATTTCGGGAATGTGATCTGGGTAAAAGATTATCCGCAAGCAGAAAAAGACTTTGAATATTACCGCAACAGAGGCAAAAAATTCGATGGAAATGTTTATTTAAAAGCTAATTATACTATTTTTGAAACGTTGTCTCTTTGGGCAGACTTGCAATATCGCCACGTAGATTATTCAATATCAGGTATTAACGATGAAGATTTAGAGGAAATTCCTGTTTCGGAAAAGTTTAATTTTTTCAATCCCAAAACGGGTATTTCATATCAGGGCAAGCATCATTCTGCTTATTTTTCGTTCGCTGTTGCCAACCGCGAGCCTTCAAGAAAAAACTACACTGAAGCGGGTATTCACGATATTCCGATGCCTGAGCGGTTGTATGATTATGAATTTGGTTACAAATATTCCGTATCAAAATTTCATCTTGGGGCAAATTTATACTATATGAAATATAAAAATCAACTGGTTCTTACGGGAAAATACTCGGATACAGGAGCTACCCTGACAAAAAATGTGAAAAACTCTTATCGTACGGGCATTGAATTTATTGCGGGAGTAGAATTTACAAAATGGCTGCGTTTGGATTGCAATGCCACTTTAAGCCAAAACAAAATAAGAGATTACAGTGATTGGGTAGATGATTGGAACACAGGCGACCAAACAGAAATATTTTATGGGAAAACGGACATCTCTTTTTCTCCGAATATTACGGCAGGTGGCATTTTAGGTTTTTCTCTAAAAGGAATTACAGCAAATTTTCAAACCCTTTTTGTAGGAAGTCAATATCTCGACAACACAATGAACAAAAGGGCAATGTTGAAAGATTATGTGATTAATAACCTGATACTTGGCTATACATTGCCATTTCATAAGGGAGTAAAAAATATTATTTTCAAACTTCAGGCAAATAATATTTTCAATGTTCGATACGCTTCAAATGGCGGGTCGTACAGTTATTTTGACGGAGCGGACGCGAACGGCAAATTTCTGCCACAAAACCAAAAATACACTCCTTGGTACTTTGCCCAGGCAGGTGTCAATATTCATTGTGGGGTAATTGTTGAGTTTTAGTAATTGTTCAGCCCCTGTAAAAAGTACTTCCGTTTGCCTGTGCTGTTGGCATTACCACCAAATCGTTGATACAGATATGCTTGGGCAGTGAAACGGCAAACCAGATTGTCAGGGCAACATCAGAGCCCGTGAGCGGCATAATTCCTTTGTAGGGGTTAGCCGCTTTCTCTTTGTCGCCTTTGAAACGAACAAGCGAAAACTCTGTTTCCACCGCACCCGGACAGATGTTGGTAACTTTTATGCCATATTTGAGCATATCCACGCGCATACCCTTACTCAACGCATCTACAGCGTGTTTGGTGGCACAATAGACATTGCCGTTTTCATAAACCTCCTTGCCCGCAATAGAGCAGATATTTACGATGTGCCCTTCGTTTCCGGCTATCATCAACGGAGCAACGGCTCTTGTGATGTAGAGCAACCCCTTGATATTGGTGTCAATCATTCTTTCCCAATCATCCAAAACGCCGTCCTGAACATGATTTAAGCCAACAGCCAAACCTGCATTGTTAACCAAAACATCAATTTGTCTCCATTTTTCAGGCAAAGAATTGATAGCCGCTTCAACTTCGGCGTTGTTTCTGACATCAAAGCACAGAGTTAAAACTTCTATTCCGCTCTTTTCCAGATTATTTTTCAACTCTTCCAAGCGTTCTGCTCTTCTGCCTGTAATTATCAGATTATAAGCATTTTTGGCAAAAAGTTCTGCCGTTGCCTTGCCGATGCCTGAAGTTGCACCGGTAATTAGTGTCGTTTTCATATTTTTAATTTTTAGGTTTATATTTTTTTGTTGCAAATTTACACAAAAAAAATCGGATACTTTCATTAAGTATCCGATTTTTTTAGGACGACACAATGTGTCTTATTGAATATCCACAGTGTCCTTCTTCTCTACCTGATGTTTCCTTTCATAAGTAAAATAATAAATCAACCAAAAAATGGCAAATCCAAAACCGGAAACAAGCCCAATGAATAAAATCCCATTTACATAAGAAGTTGTTAAAACCAAATTTGATTTACTGTCTCTGTACAGATGCTAAAAAATGCTCAAAGTGGCACCAAAAAATCCGGCGAGAACAAGAATGCCGACAGACATCCTGTCCAGGCGATTTTGCGTTATTATTATTTGCTTTTTGTTCGTTTTTCAATAAATTTTTTACCTTGTAGAAGTAAATAGCGTTAGTCCTAATTTAAAAAAAATCTTTACGTCCTCAAGAGACGTAATTTTGCTACAAAGGTAATGAAAAATTATGAAGTATTTTGTACCTTTGCAGAATTAAAAAAAAATGAAATCGTCAGTTGTAATCCTTAATTTTAATGGCAAAGATTATTTGGAAAAGTTTTTGCCTTTGGTGGTGCGTTTTTCAGGGAACGCCGAGATTGTTATTGCTGACAACGGTTCTACGGATAATTCCATACCTTTTTTGAAAAATAATTTTCCAAATGTACGTCTCATTACGTTCGACAAAAATTACGGTTTTGCGCAGGGATACAATTTGGCTTTAAAGCAGATTGAAAGCGATTACTATGTTCTGCTTAATTCTGATGTCGAAGTAACTGAAAACTGGCTACTTGCACTCGAAAATTATTTGGATAAAAATCCGAAAGTCGTTGCCCTGCAACCAAAAATAAGGAGTTATGACGCTCCTCAAATGTTTGAATATGCAGGGGCTTGTGGCGGGTTTATCGACAAATATGGCTATCCCTTTTGCAGAGGGCGGATTTTGCAGACTTTGGAAGCGGACAACGGTCAGTATGATCAGCCTGTTGAAGTTTTTTGGGCTTCGGGGGCGTGTTTGATGGTCAGGGCAGATGAGTATTGGGCTGTCGGTGGACTTGATGGACGTTTTTTTGCTCATCAGGAGGAGATAGACCTTTGCTGGCGACTGAAAGCACGTGGCAAAAGAATTGTTTGCCTGCCTCAAAGCCTTGTGTATCATGTAGGTGGCGGCACGCTGAACACAGAAAGTCCCTTTAAAACTTATCTTAATTTTAGGAATAATCTTTTTTTGCTCTATAAAAATATGCCTGCAAAACAGTATTATAAAACAATGTTTGTGAGGTTTTTCCTTGACATTTCTACTCTTTTGCTCTTTGTGCTTCAGGGCAAAAGGGGTAACGCAAACAGTGTTTTGCGGGCAATAAAAGATTTTAGAAAACAGCGAAAGGATTTTTCTGCAAGCCGAAAAACCAATCTTGCACTAACTACAGAGGTTTTTCCCTCAGGTATGTTCAAGTCTTTGATTATTCTAAAATATTATCTTGGGAAAAAGCGATTTTCGCAGATGGTAAGGAATGGTGAACAATGGAACCAAGACTTTGTCAGTGAATAACTAATGCCATTTTCATATTTTTTCAATTATTCAGGGCACTTCTAAAAATTAACTTACTGTAAACAAGTAAAATATGTATTGCCAAAAATAATCTCGGAAGCAGTGTTATTTTGTTGCAAAAAAATGCTGTTAAAATTTTGATAATTAAATA
>JAITNR010000273.1 GCA_031290375.1 Prevotellaceae bacterium
AAAGCGGCGTATATCCCTGATAAAATTGCTGTGTAAATTAGAGTTGACATTTATCGTTTTTTGTTATATCAATAAAAAAATTCGCTGCAAAGGTAAAACTTTTTTTTGAAATAACAAAATATTTTTTACAGAAAAATTATTTTGCCTAAATTTTCAGGCTGTTCTATATGGAGTAACTGCCCGCACTCGTGCCGATTTTAAACGAAAACAATAATGACACATTATAGAACGACTATGGAAATGGACAAAAAGCGATTGCCTGAATTGTAAGTATTACAGCAAATTCTCTGAATTTGTTGATGCAATTAATCGTTCGCTTGCTAAAATGGAAAATAAAGAAAATAAAAACAAATTAGACACGCAACTATCACTAAACTTTCAACTATACGATAACGTAATTTATGACCGAGCGTAGTATAATGTTGTATTTTTAAACAAAATTTTGTACCTTTGCCGCCAAAATAATGTCAAGTTGATCGTGAAATATCTTTTTAAATCATTGATTATCAGTTAATAATAAATATTATATCTTGTTATTTTATATTTTACATAAAATAACACTAATTTTTGCAAATGAAACAATATTTTGACTTCGTTTTTCGCCCAATAGAAGATTTGGACAGGTACAAGAAGAGTGTCTGCTACCAATCCCTTGCTGTTGGCATCCTTACATATTTGTATCTTGCCGTTTATTATACAGCAACCAATCAGATGGTTTACGGAATTTATAACGGGCTTATGCTTTTTTTGATATGCGTTTGTATGATGCTGGCAATACTGTTAGAATACAGTATTCTGCACAAAATGATTTATATATTCCTCTTTGCCCTGTCCATATTGCACGCTCCAATGGTGTATTCATACCTGAAACAGAATAAGGAAATTATTTTTATGTGGTACTTGATGTATCCTCTTATCTTCGCCACATTTTACAAAAGAAAAGCAGCATTTTTTTCTATCATTTATGTGTTAATTTTAACCCTTGCAATTACCCTGCTTGCCTTTGTAACAGTCCTGCCTCGGTGGATTGTTGTTGACGACAGCAACGATATGTCCGTTTTTATAGTTAAGGCAGTGGCTTTTGCACTGCTTTTTGGCATATATTTAATTTCCTTAATAAAAATATACGACTATCGAATAAAAAAAGCGGAAATGAGGACAGAAAATCAAATGGAAACAGAACAGTTACAATGCGAGATATTAGAATTGAATGCTATATTAGTTCGCAAAAACGAACTGATTTCAAAATTGACAGGCGAGGGTATAAAGGATGACAGTTTGTCGTTTGCTATAAAAAAGGATACGAAAAAGGAAAACGAATTTGTAGGAAACAGTAATTTTAACAATCAATATCCTGATTTTTTCGTCAAACTTCAAGAGATGGCTGCACCTTATGAACTCTCCAATTTGGAACAAAAATATTGTATGTTGCTGTTTTTGGGATATTCAAACCAAGATATAGCAGGAACTTTGTTTGTTGCCGCCAATACTGTTAAAAGCCAGAAACAGCGCATCAAAAAGAAACTCAAACTTTCCCCTGACGATAATTTGGACAAATTTGTCAAAAAGCTACTGTAGTTACAGTTGAAAATTTGAAAAAACAACATCAATTATTCTCTAATAATAAATAAAATTTGTATCTTTGCATTTCAAAAAAAAGTTGAAATACAAAGGTATTCTTATATATAAATACTTGATAAACAATAGCAGCAAAATAAAAAAATTAAAATATGAACCTAAATCAATTTGCAAAACGACACATAGGTATCAACGAAAAAAACATACCCGTGATGCTCGAATCTATTGGCGTGAAATCGGTTGACGAACTGATTTCTAATGTTGTCCCAGAAAAAATCCGTCTCAAACAGCCGCTTAACTTGCCCGAAGCAATGACTGAACACGAATTTTTGCAGCATATCAGGCAATTAGCTGCAAAAAACGATGTCTTTAACTCCTACATCGGACTCGGATACTACGGCACAATCACCCCTGCGGTAATTCTTCGCAACATTTACGAAAATCCCGTATGGTACACATCTTACACACCTTATCAGGCTGAAATTTCACAGGGAAGACTTGAGGCTTTACTCAATTTCCAGACTATGATTTGCGACATTACGGCTCTGCCACTTTCAAACTGTTCCCTGCTCGACGAGGCAACAGCAGCCGCCGAAGCAATGACAATGATGTTCGGCTTGCGTTCAAAAGAACAGGTAAAAGAAGGTATAAACACCATTTTTGTAGATGAAAACATTTTCCCGCAAACGCTCGCCGTACTCAACACCCGCTCTGTACCTCAGGACATTAAACTGTTGACCGGCGATTGGAAAACGTTTGATTTTTCAACAAATGTTTTTGGCGCAATTGTTCAATATCCAAACTCTGACGGCAAAATCGAGAACTATTTTGCTTTTGCAGAAAAATGTGCTCGAAACAATGCCAAAATTGCCGTTTGTGCCGACATAATGAGCCTTGTAATTCTCACGCCACCAGGAGAATGGGGTGCCGACATCGTTTTTGGCTCTACACAAAGGTTTGGAGTGCCAATCAACTACGGCGGACCGTCTGCCGCCTATATGTCTTGCAAAGATGAGTTCAAACGCAACATTCCGGGCAGAATTATTGGCATATCCAAAGATGCAAACGAAAAAACAGCCCTCAGGCTTGCCCTGCAAACACGAGAACAACATATCAAACGCGAAAAGGCTACATCAAATATCTGTACCGCTCAAGCTCTTTTGGCTACAATGGCAGGCTTTTATGCAGCATATCACGGCAACAATGGTTTGCAGGAGATTGCAATAAATATTCATGTCAAAACTGCTATTCTGGCAAATGAACTCTCAAAACTTGGCTTCAAAGAACTGAACACAAACTATTTTGATACTTTAAAAATAGAAATCCCAAACACAATATCAATTGAACAACTGAGAGAAAATCTTGAGGCTAATAAAATTAATATCAGATATTTTGAAAATAACACTGTCGGAATTTCATGTGATGAAACCACCTCTACAGAAAATCTTGCAACACTCATCGCTGTTTTTGCAAAAACGGCTGACAAAGAAATCCCGTCAAAACTTGATAATTTATCACAAATATCCATTCAAAAAGAATTGTTGAGAAAAACAAAAATATTAAACCACGATATTTTTGAAAAATATCACTCCGAAACAGAGATGATGCGCTATATGAAAAAACTTGAACGCAGAGATATTTCGTTGGCACACTCAATGATTTCACTTGGCAGTTGCACAATGAAACTCAACGCTGCGGCAGAAATGCTTCCGCTCAGTTGGACGGAATTTACCGCAATGCACCCCTTTGCACCAATCGGACAGGCAAAAGGATATCACGAAATGATTGACAATTTGTCAGCTTATTTAACCGAAATCACAGGTTTTGCCGCAATCTCAATGCAGCCAAATTCAGGCGCAGCAGGTGAATATGCCGGCTTGATGACTATCAGAAACTACCTCAATGCAACAGGACAAGGCAATCGAAATATTGTTCTCATTCCTTCCTCTGCACACGGAACCAACCCCGCAAGTGCTGTTCAGGCAGGCTTTGAGGTGGTGGTGGTGGCATCGGACCTCAATGGCAACGTTGATATGAATGATTTGAAATCAAAAGCATCTCAACACAAAGAAAATCTTGCTGCTCTGATGATTACTTACCCTTCCACTCACGGCGTTTTTGAGCAGGAAATTCTTGATATTTGCAAAATTATCCACGAAAACGGCGGACAGATTTATATGGACGGCGCAAATATGAACGCTCAGGTAGGAATTACATCTCCCGGCACCATTGGAGCGGACGTTTGCCACCTGAATCTTCATAAAACATTTGCCTCTCCTCACGGAGGCGGCGGACCCGGTGCAGGTCCTATCGGCGTTGCAAAGCATTTGATTGATTATTTGCCAACTCATAACTTTTTGGCTGAAAATCCAAAGTTTACTGCTGTCAGTGCTGCTCCATGGGGCAGTGCGGGCATTTTGCCCATCACATACGGTTACGTGCGAATGATGGGGGCAGACGGACTGCAAGCCGCTACAAAATGTGCAATTATCAATGCAAACTACCTGTGCAAAAAGCTCGAAAAGTCTTACGGAATAGTCTATACCGGAGCTACGGGTAGGGTTGGACACGAAATGATACTTGATTGTCGTGGTTTCAAAAAGTCGGGCATTACCGAAAGCGACATTGCTAAACGCCTGATGGACTTCGGTTTTCATGCGCCAACGCTTTCGTTTCCCGTTCACGGCACTTTGATGGTAGAACCAACCGAAAGCGAGCCTTTGTCCGAACTGGACAGATTTGTAGAAGCACTAACGATTATCAGAGAGGAAATTGACGAAATCGAAACAGGCAAACAGAGTGCGCAGGACAATGTACTGATTAACGCTCCGCATCCTGATTACGTGATAGTTGATGACAATTGGAAACATCCATATTCGAGGCAAAAGGCGGCATTCCCTGCCGCTTGGGTTGCCGAAAATAAATTTTGGCTTACTGTTGCCCGCATCGACAACGCATTTGGAGACAGAAATCTTTTTTGCACATGCCTTGTATAATTGAGAATTGAATAACTGAATAATTGAATAACTGATTACGTTACCCGTATTGTATTTTCAATTATTCAGTTATTCAATTGTTCATTGTTTTTTGTCCGTCATTTCTAACAGGGAAGTATCGCCGTAACTGAGAAATCTGAAATCATTTTGTAAAGCATAATCGTAGATTTTACGGCGATTTTCGCCTCCAACAAATGCCTCTACAAGCAACAAAAGGGTACTTTGAGGTTGATGGAAATTTGTCAGCATTTTTTTTATTATTCTAAATTTAAAACTTGGAACTATAATTATTTTTGTACTTGCCTTTAGTATAGATAAATTATTGTTTTTCATATAATTAATTACTTCTGATAAAGCCTCTTTTGTTGAGATGTCAAAATCGTTGTTGTATGGCTCCCACTGAAGTACGTCAAATTGTGGATTATTAGGATTTTGCTTGATATGGCACCCGATGTAGTAAAGGCTTTCGAGGGTTCTGACCGATGTTGTACCCACTGCAACGATATTGTCTAAATGTTCAAAAATCTGTTTAATTACAGGCAATTGTACTGTAAAAAATTCGGCGTGCATTGTGTGCAAACCGATGTTATCACTTTTTACAGGCTGAAACGTGCCTGCTCCTACGTGCAGTGTGATTTCGGCTGTTTTTATACCTTTTTCGGCAAGATTTTTCAGTACTTCGGGCGTAAAATGTAGTCCGGCAGTCGGCGCAGCCACAGAACCGTTGACTTTGGAATAGACAGTTTGATAGGTTTCACTGTCGCTGAGTTCGGTTTTGCGGTTGAGGTAGGGAGGAACAGGCAGTTCTCCCAAAAATTGTAGAATTTTGCCAAAAGTCAGTTTTTTATTGTCCCATTGAAACTCAACTATGTGAGTCATATTATCTGATGGTTTTACATATTTTGCTGAAAAATTAGATATATTGTTTTCGATGGTTATTTTTTTAGTCAGGCAGCTGTTTTTCCAACGTTTTGCATTGCCTATAAGTACTTTCCATTCACATTTCTCTGTAGTTTGAAAAGCAGTCTGATAATCGGCGGGAGTGTATGGTTCGAGGCAAAAAATCTCAATTTTTGAGCCTGTTTCCTTTTCAAAAATCAGTCTTGCCTGAATAACTTTTGTGTTATTAAAAATAAGAAAATCATTTTTATTGAGTAGTTTTGGCAGATTATAGAATTTGTTTTCCAAAATATTCTTGCCGTTCCAGTGAAGAAGAGCCGAAATATCCCGTTTTGTTAATGGGTATTTGGCAATTTTTGTATCAGGCAAATTGTACTTGAAGTCGTTGATGTTAATATTTTTGGGATAAATTTCAGTCATATTCAGTTCATTTTGAAAAGTAAGCGCAAATTTAGATTAAATTTTTCAGATTTACAAGTGCGTGAAATAAAGAGTTATTATTTTTGTAACAAACAATTTTTTTTATTAACTTTGCAAAAAATTAATTAAAATTGTTTTAGAATGAAGAAGTTTATTTATCTATTTATCGTACTTATAATGATTAGTGCCTGTAACAACAAACAAAAAAAAGAAAATCCGTTCTTTGCGGAGTGGAACAGTGAATTTGGCTTACCTCCGTTTGCTCAAATCGAAGAGTCTGATTACATTCCGGCGGTTGAGGAAGGTATAAAGCAGCATGATGCCGAAGTTCAAGGTATTATAGACAACAAAGAGGAACCGACTTTTGCAAACACAATTGAGGTGTTTGATCATTCGGGCAGGTTGTTGTCTAAGGTGGTTGGGGTGCTGTTCAATCTCTCGGAGACCAACTCTTCCGAGTCGTTGAACGGGATTGTGGAAAAGGTTATGCCGATGTTGTCCGAGCATAACGACAATATTTATATGAACCCGCAATTTTTTAAGCGTATCCAAACCGTTTATAATCAGAAAAATAATCTTGGTTTTACTACCGAACAGCAGCAAGTGCTTGACAAAATCTACAAGCGTTTTACCCGCAATGGTATTGACTTGCCTGCCGACAAACAGGCACGTCTCAGGGAGGTGAACAAACAGATTTCGCTTTTGGAAAATAAATTTTCTATAAATTTGCTTGCTCAAACCAATGCTTTTCGGTTATTTATCGATAGGCAGGAGGATTTGGCGGGTTTACCTCAAGCGGTTGTTGAGGCTGCTGCCGCTGATGCAAAGGCAGCGGACAGGGATGGAAAATGGCTTTTTACTCTCAAAAACCCGAGCTATGTGCCTTTTATGCAGTATAGCCAGAGACGCGATTTGCGAGAGAAGATGTTTGAAGCCTACTCTTCCAGAGGCAACCACAACGATAGCAACGACAACAAACAGGTGATTATTGATTTGATGACGCTCAGAATTGAAAAGGTTAACCTTTTGGGCTTCAAAACGCCTGCCGATTTTATTTTGGATGAAACTTTGGCAAAAACTCCACAGGCAGCATACGAATTGATGAACAAAATTATGCCTGCCGCTCTCAAAAAAGCAAAAGAGGAAGTTGTTGAAATGCAAAAAATTATTGATGCCGAGAATGGCGGATTTAAGTTGCAGCCTTGGGATTGGGCTTTTTATGCAGAAAAACTTCGCAAGCAGAAATATGATTTGGACGAAGCCGAAATATCTCAATATTTCAAAATGGAAAATGTGCGGGAAGGTGTGTTTGCCTGTGCTTCAAAACTTTACGGACTAAAATTTGAGCCTCTGAAAGACGCTTCCATATATTATTCTGAGGTTGAGGCTTTCAAGGTAACAGACGAAAACGATTCTCTTGTCGGAATTTTATACACAGACTATTATCCTCGCGACAGCAAGCGTGGTGGTGCTTGGATGAACAATTTCCGTGACCAGCAGGTAATTGACGGTAATGACATTCGTCCGATTATAGTCAATGTTGGCAACTTTACCAAGCCCACGCCAAATAAGCCGTCTCTCTTGACGCTTGACGAGGTGGGTACTATGTTTCACGAGTTTGGGCATGCATTGCACGGATTGCTTTCAAAGTGTCACTATTCAACAGTTTCCGGCACAAGTACCCCGCGCGACTTTGTGGAAATGCCTTCGCAGATTAACGAAAATTGGGCATTTGAACCCGAAGTGCTTGCAATGTACGCCAAACACTACGATACAGGGGAAATTATTCCTGATTCGCTTGTTCAGAAAATCAAAAACAGTGGCACTTTCAATCAGGGTTTTATGACAACCGAACTTGTTGCAGCAGCACTGCTTGATATGGATTGGCACACACTGGCTTCGATTGACGGCATAGATGTGGAAAAATTTGAACAGCAATCAATTAAAAAGATGGGATTGATAGACGAGATTATTCCCCGCTACCGTTCTACTTATTTCAATCACATCTTTAATACGGGCTACTCGGCAGGTTATTATAGTTACCTCTGGTCTGAAATGCTTGATAAGGATGCATTTGAAATGTTTCGTAAAAACGGAATTTTCGACTTTGTTACTGCCAAATCCTTTAAGGACAATATTCTTTCAAAGGGCAGCAGCGATGATTTAATGGTGCTTTACCGAAAATTCAGAGGAGCTAATCCATCTGTCGAACCGATGTTGAAAGGAAGGGGACTGAAATAAATTGAAAGTTGAAAATTAAATGCAATTACGAAAAAACAAAAATACATCGTATTGCAAAAATACTATAAGGTGAAGCAATGATAACAAACAGAAAATGGAGAATTGATTTAAAAATGGTTAATTCTCCATTTTTGATTTTCAAATTTGGAGTTATTGGGCGGTAGATTTTTTTTAGAATTTTTTTTTATAAAAAATAGTTTTTTTGAATAATATTTTATATCTTTGCGTTTTAAATTAATCACTATTTGGGTTGATGTGTTCTTCTTAATAATGAAATCGATAACTGTTATGTATAACTAATTATTTTTTAATGTTTTATGAAAAATATCTTTACAAAATCAATGATGATGGCAACGTTATTGTTTGCCACAGCAAATCTTTGGGGGCAGGTCAATACTTTTCCCTATAAGTGCGGATTTGAAGTTGCCACGGAAAACGCGAACTGGGTTACAGTGCCTGACTCGCACAATCCCGCCAATACTTGGAGTATAGGCTCGGCAGTATTCCAGTCCGGAGGTGGAACCAATTCTTTGTACGTCTCTGATGACGGTGGCACCAGCGCACATTATAACGATGCAGCCACAACTGTTATCTTTGCATACAGAGAATTTACTTTGCCTGCAAACAAATCATTTTCGTTTAGCTACAATTACAGGAAGTTTACTACTCCCAACGACTCTCTGTTTGTTTGTTGGGTAGAAGATGCTACTATTCCCATTACGGTAAATTCGGACGGGTCAATGCCCAGTTGGGTTACAACTACTGCTAAGGCTAAGATTGGGCTGTCAACCGTAGGAACTGCATACAGCACCAACAATTCTTTCTCCATTAATTGTGGTACAGGTGTTGCTGCAAAATTAGTATTTGTTTTTAAAAAGGGTGCTGTTCCTATCACCAATCGAGTTGTTTGCATTGACAATATTTGGGTTAATGAATGTTATAATACATATTATACAGGGTTTGACAATGCAGACGAACAGGCAGGCTGGACACTGTATAACAATGCCACTTGTGTCAACCGATGGGTTGTAGGTTCGGCAGTTTCCATTACCGAACCCAATGCTCTGTATGTTTCACCTGATGGCGGTTCAACATACGGATATGACGGAAGTAAGCCGGGATATGTTTCGGCGGTTAAAGAACTGTCTCTGTCGCCCGGCAACTATTACCTTGATTTCGACTGGATGACTACAGGAGATGACAACGACTTTATGTATGTCGCCATTCAAGATTCGTCATATACCAATTGGACAAACGCCATCGCTATGGTTCCATCAGCAATGACAACCAAGGCGCTGGCACCTATCGGAAGAGCGGATGCCAAATTGAACAAGGCTCTCAAATGGCAACATGCAAAGGTACCTTTTACAAGTAACGGTATTCCTGTGAAACTTGTGTTCTTCTGGATAAACAATTCTGTTGCAACACATCCGCCAAGTGCCGCAGTGGACAATGTTGAAGTGCATAGAGTGGAAAATGCTGCTACTTGTCCTGCACCTTCACTTTCCGTGACGATGCTCGGAGGCAGAGCTAACATTACCATTATAGGAACCAGCACTTATTACGAAGTGGGATACAGAAATGTGTACGAAGTTGACGGAAGGTTTGAAAATTTGGGGATATTTCCTAACAATCCCCCACTGAACACTGTTACCATTCCTCCAATTGAAAATTTGGACAAGGGATTCTACTCATTCTTCGTTCGGGGAATATGTGAAAATGCGATAACTACCTGCACCGGTACGATAAATGACACTACTGCCTGGGTAGTTTCCCATCACAACATGGTCATAAATGGCGGTTCAGGGTGCATCAACTATGCTGACTTTGGGAGTGCCAGTTGTTTGGCACAAATCGGAAAGTCTATCAGAGGTACTACTGCGGTAATTTATCAAAATTTGTTAGCAGGAGTAGTAGATCATGGGCAGAATGATATTGAGAGCAGACATACGGTAGTAACGGATGTAGGATGGGATCCCAGAACGAACAACGAACTTAGAACAGTACCTCATAACGAGGTGGCAGCAGTAAGGCTGGGGAATTGGAAAACAGGTGCTGAAGCAGAAAGATTGACATACACTTTTTTTGTCGATTCAACGTATGCAATTATTGTTATGCAGTACGCCGTAGTGTTGGAAGACCCTGAACACCCCGCATATTCACAACCAAGGTTTACCTTGGAAATTTTAAACCAAGACAATGAGCTTATTGATTCCGACTGTGGCATGGCAAACTTTATTCCGGGAGTAAACACAAGCGAGTGGACTAATGTGGGCGATGTGGTATGGAAAGACTGGACAACGATAGGTCTTAATCTGATTCCCTACATAGGACAGCAAGTCAAGATAAGACTTACCACTTATGATTGCTCCGAGACAGGACACTATGGCTACGCCTATTTCACCATCAAATGCACGCAGGCAAAACTTAAGGGCTTGTCCTGCGGAGAGGGACAGAATAAGGCATTGGTTGCACCTGAAGGGTTCAATTATAACTGGTACAAACTTAATCCGGGTCAACAAGCTTCAAGTTGCTTACAATCGGTAACCAGCGTTAGTACTGACCGTTCTTTCGCTCCACAACCAAACGACCTCAACACCTATGTTTGCAGATGCTCCTTTAAGGAAATGGCGGGCTGCTGTTTCAATCTTACTGCAAATCTGAGTCCAAGATGGCCTGAAGCTGCAGGAACATGGAGGCACGTCCCCGAAAATTGTGTTAACAAGATTGCTCTGCGCGACCAAAGTGTCATAACTTACGAAAACAATGTGGCAAATGAGCCGGTTGACGATGTAGCATGGACGATTACGGGTGCAGGTATTACAACACCTATCACATCTGTAGAAAAAAATCCTGTTATTGTTGTGCCAAATGCAGGTGGAACTTTCACTGTTCAACTTATAGCCGGTTTGACTGGTCTGTGTCATGACACAACAAGTTTTCAGATTAATGTTCCCCCTGTTGGTGGCGGGCTTCACGAAGAACTTACTATTTGCACAGCAAGATTGCCGTTCAATTGGAGAGGAAGACAAATTACCGAAGCAGGCTTTTATAGAGACACCATACATGATACCGGTTGCGAAACCATTTATTCGCTTGATTTGAAAGTTGCAAATGAAATTTTAGTGCGTGATTCGGCAACTATCTGTGATGGAGATTCTATTATATGGCAAGGGGCAATATACAGGCAAGCCGGCGTTCATAGTGTAATATATGGCACTACGGCAGGTTGCGACAGTATTATAGAGTTGAACCTGACTGTCAATCCTGTAATGCAACTTGGCATTGAACAGATACCTCAAATATGCGCTACCGAAGCCTATGACTTTACAATCAAATATCAGATGCAAGGAGGCAGCGAGCCAACTAACTATGCTTTGAAGTTTAAGAGTTTGGGGGCAAAAAATGATAACAAGTTTACAGACAGTACAGAAGCACTGTCGGGCGACATAGTTGTTCCTGTGCCTGTGAATATCCGACCCGACAAGTATAGAGTAGAAATTGAGTTTGAAGACACGATGTACAATTGTAAAGGCACAAAGTTGGAAGTTCCATTTGAAGTGGCTTATCCATCATGGGTTATAGAACAGAATTGGAACGATGTGATTGCTCTTCTGAACAGTAACTACAACGGACCAAATAAGAACAACGTAGGCAGTTATGAATTCGACCAGTACCAATGGTATAAAAACGGAGTTCCAATGGAAGGAGAAGTCAAGTCGTACATATACATTTCGAGTGGATTGGAAGTGGGGGCATCCTACAAACTGCATATCAGACGTACAGGCGAAGATTACTCTATTTTTACCTGTCCTATCGTAGTTAAACCGTATTCGGATGCACAATCGGAGCCGAATATTTTCCCTCCGAGCGGCATTATAAGGTTAAATGCCCTTTCCAACGGTACAGCTGATATTTGGACAGTTACAGGTATTTTAGTTTCTTCAAACAAGATTTCTGTGGACAGTCCTCTATTTACTGCACCGTCCAAACCGGGTATCTATGTGATGAGTTTAAAATATGACAACGGAATTCAAAAATCGTATAAAATCGTAGTTAGTCAATAATAACCAAAAAAATCAATATCAATGAAAAGAAGCAGTAATCATTCGATTAAAAAAGCCCTTCTGGCTTTAGGTTTAGTGGCATTAGCCACTTCAGGTGTGTTTTCCCAAAAGATGGATACGAGGCATTACCTTGGTGGGTGGCTATATACAGGCTACTCGGCTATGTTCCATGATTTTGACAATACCAGCGTACTTGGCGGAGGCGGTGTAGGGCTTGGCGGAGGCTATCAGTTAAGACATAAAAGATTTTTACTGAACACCGGAATTGAGTTCGAGTTTCTTAACTCTGCTACAAGCGTTAAGGGCATGAGTGGCGAGTCCCGAATTATTGACACTCAGAGCAAAGGCAGTGGAAACGCAAGTCAGACAGGTGCTTGGGTAAAACTTATCTATGACCATACAAAGTATAGAGACAGGCAGAACATAGGTTTGGTTAATGTTCCTATTCTGGCAGGTATGAGGTTTCCCGTCAGTACCTATGACTTCTACTTTTTGGCAGGAGCAAAGGTTGGATTGCCTGTTTTGGGCATCAATTCCTCAAAAGGAACTGCACTTACAAAGGGCTATTACGAAGAATATATCGATACCTTTACAAATATGACCAACCACTATTACGGCAAGCAAACTTTCAAAAGTGCAAAGGGAGAGTCTAAATACTCAATGATTAACATAATGGCTTCTATTGAGTTGGGTATTGAGTTAAATAAATTTCTTAATTTTTCAAAGAAAGTATCTGATGCAAAAAAAGCTGTGAAAAAGGCAAAAGGCAAGAGCAAAGTAATAGAAAGAGAGCCTTTTGAAAAAGAAGTTCCCACTATCAGGGTGGCACTCTTTGCCGATTATGGTTTGATGAACATCAATAACAACCCAAATCTCGGGTATGATGATCTTGCAAATCCAACGGGATTTCAAAACCAAAAGGTACTGTTTTTCACAGATGTCAACGGTGTTCCTGTGGCGAAAGACAAGCCTGCCAATCTTTTGTCATCAGCGAGAGCCTTTGAGGCAAACGGGGTAACGCGCAAGGCGGTAAATCCATTTATTGTGGGTGTAAAAGGCACAATATTCTTTGATATAACCAAATCGAAGATAATACCACCACCACCACCGCCGCCACCGCCGCCACCACCGCCGCCACCACCGCTACTTATCACGGGTAAGATAATTGATGTGGAAAAGAACAGCGAAATCGCAGGAGCAAAAGTCCAGATTATGGATAAGGACGGCAAAAAGGTACTGTTTTCCGAAACTCCCAAATACGGGGTGTTCAATACCAAACTGCCAAGAAATGGCGAGTACAGGGTTAGTGTAACTGCTCCCAACTATATGTCGTACAACGAGCGTGCAAGCAATGTTGGAGATACCCTTATGGTTTATCTCGAACCAATAAGAAAGGACACAAAGTTTGTACTGAAAAATATCTATTTCGAGTTTGACAAGACAATCATAACTCATGAATCTGGCGAGGAACTTGACAAGTTAGCTGATTTCCTCAGAGATAATGAGTATGTTAATATCCTGATTGTAGGATACACCGACTCAAAGGGTTCCGATCAATACAACCTCAGACTCTCCAATGGACGTGCCAATGCAGTGCTTGAGGCTCTCGTAGAGCGCAGTATAGACAGAAACAGGCTTGCTGCTGAAGGACGCGGAAAAGCCAACCCAATTGCTGACAACGAAACCGAAGATGGCAGAGCAGAAAACCGCCGCATTGAGATAGAAATTCAATAGGGTTAAGTTTTGTGTTTTATAGTAAAAAAGCCTTCGAAGAGATTCGAGGGCTTTTTTTTGACTAAACCTCCTAAGTTCGTTGTGTGGTAGTGTTATAAAAAGTATGCTGTTATAAAAGATTGACAATCAGGGAAAAAAGTGTTATTTTTGTTGTATGAAAATAAAAATTACTCTTTACTGCCCCGATTGCCAACCTTTATAACTCAATGCGTGGTCGCCAATAAACTGTTGTCCGCAATTTTTGCATAAATAGTCAATCCTTAACAACCCCGATTCACGCGGCGGCGAGGTAAAAATTTTGCGCCGCAAAAGTACTGAAAGTAAACATCGCGCACCCAATATTCCGGTATCCGTTCATCGCCAAGATTATACAAATGCTTGAGCATCAGCACGCCAACCATCAGTCGTATCGGCATACTC
>JAITNR010000075.1 GCA_031290375.1 Prevotellaceae bacterium
TAAAGTGAAAAAAAATATTGTTTTTCTCATTTTATTGATTTAACTTTGCAGTGATTTTTCGGTGGAGTTTTTGTTGGGACTTCGGCTCTGTATGAAAATGAATTATTAGAAGTCCCCTATATATCCTTGTTATTACGATTTATACGATAGTTTAGGATTGTATAACTTTAAAGAGGGAGAGTTTCCAAAATATGTGGAAGGAATTCCAAATTATACAAGGTGTAAAATGTTTCTAGATTTGCTTCCTTCCTTGCATGACGCATTGCACTTCGCGTCATTGCGGGAACGAAACAATCCAGTAATTAAAAACATTACAGGTTATTTATTTTTTATGTCTTAATAGCAATTTTATAAACTTTTTGTATATGTTGATGTCTAACGTCTAATATAATCAATATTTTATACAAAATGAAAAAAATATATTTTTTTGCAATATTTTCATTGCTTTCGGCTGTTGCTGTTGCCGACAACACCAAAACCACCCTAAAAAGTGTTACCGTGTTTTTTAAGGGTGCAGAACTTGCACACACAGCGTCTGTAATGCTCAAAGCGGGCGAAAATACTGTTACACTTGAAGGGTTGAGTCCTGCTATTGATGTCAATAGCCTGAAAATCAACGTGAATAATAGCGTTGTAGTTGCCTCTTCGGAGTTTTCGACCGATTATCTTACAGAAAAAAAATCTTCGGATTTGGTGCAAAAATTGCAGGATTCGATAGAGACGGTTAATGCCGAATTGTTGAGGCTGACAACCACTGTCAATATCAATACCAATGCTTTGGCATTGTTGAAAAAAGGTATTGAACACAATCTCACAGGCGAGGTTGAAACTGCCACAGGTACAGTGAAACGCGGACTTTCTGTTGCGGAACTCACACAAAAC
Organism: Prevotellaceae bacterium; assembly: GCA_031290375.1. Lineage (GTDB taxonomy): Bacteria > Bacteroidota > Bacteroidia > Bacteroidales > Paludibacteraceae > F0058. The sequence continues at coordinate 883 of JAITNR010000075.1, forward strand.
CTTGAATATTACAATATCAAGGCTACTGTCTTGGAAACAAGCCTCGCTGCCGATAACAAAAAGAAAGAAGAGTTTTACAAGACACTGCAAAGGCTTAACAGTCAATTAAATCAGGAGAAGAACAAAAACGGCAAATACAGTGGCGTCCTGAAATTGACTTTGGTGTCGCCTCTTGCTGCAAATGCCACAATTACAGTCACTTACTATACTGCAAATGCTTCTTGGACACCGTATTACGATATGAATATTGCCTCAACGGACAAACCCATTGTGTTGCAAGGTCGCTCGAAAGTGCGTCAGACCACAGGGCTGGATTGGGAAAAGGTAAAAATAACGCTTTCGACTGCCACGCCAAGCAGAACAAAGGACGCACCCGTATTCCAAACTTGGTTTTTGAATTTTGGCTATGCAAACAATTATTCAAGTAAGGCAATGTCAAATTCGATTACTTACAACAAAAGAAAAGATATGATATACTTTGACGAAGCAGTAGCAGATGTTAAGGAGTACAGTATTAATAGTGTGAAGGCTTCAACTGCCCCATTGTATGTAGTTGACGGCGTTCCCTACTACGGGGATATATCAAGTATGGATCCTTCGACTATTGCTTCAACCACAGCACTTGACGATGCTAATGCCACTTCTCTGTATGGTTCTCAAGGCTCAAACGGAGTGATACTGATTACGACCAAAAAAATAGAAGATTACGTTACTACCGAAGAAAAAAACATTAATATGGAGTATGCAATTGACCTGCCTTACACAATACCCGGCAATGGCAAAGAGCAGATTATTGACCTGAAAAGTTATAAGATTTCGGCGAATTACAAATACTATGCTGCCCCGAAACTTGATGAAAATGCTTTTCTGGTGGCAGACCTTAAAGACTGGGAGAAACTCAATATCCTAAGCGGAATGGCAAATATAACCTACGAGGGAACCTATGTAGGGCAAACATTTCTGAATACCGTCTCAACAAATTCCGTGCTTTCAATTACGCTTGGAACAGACAAGCGAGTATCCGTTAAACGTGAAAAAATGACCGATTACAGTTCGGTAAAATTTATGGGCACCGACACAAAAATTACGCTCACCTATCGTCTTACCGTGAAGAACAACCAAAACAAGCCGATTCATATTACTTTGAAAGAAAATTATCCTGTTTCTTCGCAGAAGGAAATTGATGTGGAGTTGAACGAAAAAATCACTACCACGCCCACAGTTAATAAGAAGGACATCGGCGTAATTACGTGGGAAGTTGATTTGGAAGTCGGCGAAAGCAAGGAATATCAAATCGCCTATTCGGTGAAATATCCCAAGGATAAAACAGTGAATTTATATTAATGAACATTAAAATCCTTTGTATTTGATTGCAATTTATTGTTGTTTTAGAGAAAATAACATTTGTAATTAAAAAAAAGAGTTATCTTTGCACAATAATTTTTCTAATAATAAATAAAATCAAAAAAAATATGGAAAAACTTTATTCGTTGAGTTTTAAGCAGATACGAACGTATCTTTTTGCAGCGGTTTTTATTGCGGGCAATTTACTTTTGCCGTTTGCGGTACATCATCTTCCGCCTATGTATACCGGAGCACCCAATAATGGAGTGATATGGTTGCCTATTTATTTTTTTACACTGATTGCCGCCTATAAGTACGGCATTCAGGTTGGCTTGCTGACAGCAGTTTTGTCCCCGACAATCAACTGTCTGCTCTTTGGAATGCCGATGTTGGCGTCTTTGCCGATAATAATGGTAAAATCTGTACTTTTGGCGTTAGCAGCGGCATTTTTTGCCCATAAGGCTGGAAAAATTTCGCTTTTGGCAATTTTGTCAACAGTTTTGGCTTATCAGTTGGCAGGCTCTTCTATTGAATGGATCGGTTCCGGCTTTACAAACGCTTTCAATGAGTTCCGTTTCGGATTTCCCGGTATGTTATTGCAGGTTTTTGGCGGGTATTTGGTTTTGAAGGCACTGGCAAAAATATGAAATCATTTTCGGAAGTTTTGCAACGGTTTCTGGAAATTGAGTTTGACGAACAGTTTGATATGGTTGTGGCTGTGGCAAATGGGGGCATTATTCCCGCTGCTATCCTCAATCAAAGGCTCAGCCTTGAATTTGGTCTATTGAAGATAAATTATAGGGACAGTTTTCAGAAGCCAAGATATGACTCGCCAAAATTGCTTGAACCGATAAGTTTTGATTTCCAAAACAGGACTATCCTTGTGGTTGATGACAGGGTGAAGACCGGGGCATCGCTCAGAACTGCGTGCGAGTTGCTGAAAGGGGCAAAACTGATTAAAACATTTGCTGTAAATGGCAAAGCCGATTATTCACTTTACGATGAAGAATGCTTTAACTTTCCTTGGAACTTAAATTAATTGAGAATTGAAAATTAAATTCAATTAATATGAATTTATTGTTAATGAAGAAAGCGAATATAATTAAAAAATAAAAATATCATAAACTATGGACAGACGAGAATTTTTAAAGGTATTGGCAGTTACCGGGGCGGCATTTACACTGAAAATGTCGGATGGACTTGAACTTTTTGCCCAAAACATAAAAACTGCTCCTAATGGCAAAGCCGTTGATTTGGTGGCTGTTATGGGAGGTGAGCCTGAGGTGATGTTGCGTAAGGCACTTGCCGAAATGGGCGGAATGGGTAAATTTGTGAAAAATGGGCAGAAGGTTTGTATCAAACCCAACATTGGCTGGGACAAAACGCCCGAACTTGCAGCCAACACCAATCCCAAACTTGTGGCTGAACTTGTAAAACAGGTACTTGATGCAGGGGCAAAAGAGGTTATAGTGTTCGACCACACTTGTGATGAATGGACAAAGTGCTACAAAAACAGCGGGATAGAGGCTGCCGCAAAAGGTGCAGGGGCAAAAGTTGTGCCCGGCAACGATGAGTCTTATTACAGAGATGTGGCTTTGCCAAAAGGGAAGTCGCTGTCGAAGACAAAAATCCACAGTGCAATTCTTGACTCGGACGTGTGGATTAACGCGCCTATTCTCAAACATCACGGCGGAGCAAATATGTCGCTCTCGATGAAAAACCACATGGGAATTTGTTGGGACAGAAGAATTTTTCACAGCAAAAACCTGCAACAATGTATCGCCGACATCTGCACGCTGGACAAAAAGCCGGTGCTAAACATAATTGATGGCTATCGACTGCTCAAACAGAACGGTCCGCAAGGTAAATCCACTACCGATGTAGTGATAGCAAAGGCATTGTTTGTGTCCTCCGATATAGTGGCTGTGGATACGGCTGCAACAAAGTTTTTCAACACAATCAAAACGATGCCGCTCGAACACGTAGGACATCTGGCTGACGGTGAAGAACTAAAACTTGGCACAATGGATTTAGACAAAATTAATATCAAACGGATAAAGTTGTAGCATGCAATGCCCCTTTGTCATTGCTTGCGATATGCACTTCTCATTCTGTGGTCTAAAAAGACATTTTGTTTAACTAATAATGATAACGAATAGTGAATAATCCCTTAACGTCATTGCAAGGGAAAGATGAAAAATTGAAAATAGGCATCTCGTTCCAAAGTAGTTTGTCCGCATTTTACCTGAAAAATCTGACAAAATATTTTGTGATAAGACATGAATTTTAACCTTTACAACTCAAAATCTTTACCAATATCACATTTTTATTGACTAAATTTCTTTTATATATTCTTGATATTCAGTTCAATTAATTTTTTTAGAAAAAAAGTTT
>JAITNR010000092.1 GCA_031290375.1 Prevotellaceae bacterium
AGGTTGAGATGTTGGTTGTCTTTAGCCGTAGGTTTCACCTACGGTTAACTGATTAATTGAATAACCGGCATACGATTAATCGATTAGTCAATCACTTTAAATTTGGAAATTCCAATCCCTTAATATTTCCCCTGTTATTCATTATTAATTATTCATTGTTCATTATTAACAGTGCCTAAAAAAAGTGTTAGCTCATTTTTTTTTTCATTTTCCATAAAATATTTTCCCATTTCATTTGTCTTAACAGATAGAGAGTGTTCTCTAAAAACAAATTAAAAGGTTAAATTTGTAATTAAAATGTTATGACAAAGAATTTTGAATTAGACGCGACAACAGGTAAAGCAACCAAATCACCGGAAGATTTTTTTAACAAAGTATATCGTATGCCTTTCACTTTATGGGGAGATGTGCGTATCCCTGACGAACTTGTGGAACTTGTAGAGCGAAACGACCCGACCAATGTTTTGGAATTTGGGTGCGGATTGGGGCGGTTCTCCAGATATATGGCAAAGCAGGGATTAAATACAACAGGGGTCGATTTTTCTTCTGTCGCCATTGACAAGGCTAAAAAACGGGCTGCCAAAAGCAAGTCTAAAGCCAATTTTATAGAGGGAAACGTTACCGACCTCAAAATGATTAAGGAACAATTTGATGTGTCGTTCGATATTGGCTGTTTTCATTGTCTGACCAAGAGCGAACAGGAAAAATATGTGGCAGAAGTCTACCGACTTTTAAAGTTTGGAGGAACTCATTTGATTTGGGCTTTGGACAGTACCCCAAGCCACCTCACGTTAAACGAGGAATATATTGCAAAACTGTTTTCAAATGGGTTTCAGTTGAAAGAGGCAAAGTCAAGCAGAAGAAGACTCGTCAAATCGCATTGGTATTGGCTTATTCGCACGGAAGATGACTTGGAAACATTGCTAAACGATATTTATAATTAAAAATATAATGAAACAGTTAAGTAAAATCAGAACAGCGTATGTTTGGGCAAATACTCAAAACTGTACAGCGTGCTGGAAATGTATTGATGCCTGTCCCAAAAAAGTAATAGGTAAAGTTGGTTTTTTGTGGCATAAACATATTATCATAAAAAATGTAGAAAATTGTATAGGGTGCAAGACATGTATCAAAACTTGTTCACAAGGGGTTTTTAGCGAAAAAATGCCCGATTTGTTAAAGAGTATTTTAAACAGGAAAGGAATTATATAGGAGAATTTGACAATAGATTTGTTGATTGATATATAGACTATTCATATTACAAAAAATTATTTCAATAAAAAAAACGTATAGTATTATTTAAAAAAACATATTAAATAAAATCGTTATGAAGAAAACAGTTTTTGGACATTGGTTAAAACATTTATTTGGCATTATAATTGCGCTTTCAGCATTTAGTGCAGTTGTGATGTTGTTGTGGAACGCCTTGCTTCCGTCAATTTTCGGAGTTGCAGCCATCAATCTTTGGCAGGCGTTAGGTTTGCTTGTTCTCGCCAGAATATTTTTTAGCGGGATGGGGGGATTTAAACGTTTTATGGGTATGGGTATGCACAATCATCACAATCCCATGCGCGAAAAATGGTTGAAGATGACGCCGGAAGAAAGAAAAGAGTTTGTTAAAAACAGACATTTTGGTCCTCGCGGATTTGGGCGTGATTTTGAACACGAGTTTTGTAAACAGGACGAATCCGAAAAACAGGATTAACGTGACAAAAGCGTCTGGAAAAAATCTCAGTGAACTGATTGTAGAATATCAACCGCAACTGAAATCCTTTATCCGCAAGCGGGTAACGAATAGAGAGGATGCGGAAGATATTCTACAGGACGTTTTTTATCAACTGACAATAGCCGTAAATAAGGCGATGAACCCGATTGAGCATGTATCGGCGTGGTTGTACCGTGTGGCTCATAACATCATTATAAATAAGGGAATAAAGAAACGTGAGGAGTCATTGCCTGTTTATCATGATGAAAACGGCGAGAGTGAAATACTGAAAGAGTTTTCCGAGATTTTGTACAGTAATGAAACGTCTTCGCCCTCACCCGAAACGGAGTATCTGCGGTCATTGGTTTGGGCGGAATTGGACGCTGCTCTTGCGGAGCTATCCGCCGAACAGCGTGAAATCTTTGAACTGACAGAATTTGATGGTATTCCCGTAAAGGAAATCGCCGAAACAACAGCTGTTCCAGTCAATACGTTATTATCGCGAAAACATTACGCTGTGTTGCATTTGAGAAAACGGCTGGCAGGATTGTATGACGATATTATATGTTCGTGATATTTTTGAAATAAAATAATAATAATATGCCGCACATAACAAAAAAATAAATACTAAATTTGAGTTTGACTACTCCACCGTTACTGACTTGGCAAGATTTCTCGGCTGGTCAACATTTTTGCCCTTACAAACAGCGATGTGATATGCCAAAAGTTGCAATGGGATAGTTGTAATCAGCGGTTCGAGGCATTCGAGTGTTTGCGGTACTTCTACACAGTAGTCAGCCATTTCTTTGATCTTGGAGTCGCCCTGCGTAACAATGGCTATAATTCTGCCCTTGCGCGCCTTCACTTCCTGCATATTGCTCACAACTTTATCGTAAAGTGCATTTTTGGTGGCAATAACAACAACAGGCATTTCCTCGTCTATCAAGGCGATTGGTCCGTGTTTCATCTCTGCTGCCGGATAACCTTCGGCGTGAATGTATGAGATTTCCTTTAACTTCAAAGCTCCCTCCAAAGCCACGGGATAGCAATATCCACGTCCAAGATAGATGAAATTGTGTGCGTAAGTAAAAATATTTGATAAATGTTCAATATTTGTGCTATTGGCAAGTACCTCTTCCATTTTTTTCGGAATCATAGCGAGTTCTTTTATTACTTCAAGATATTCACCTTGCTGAATAGTTCCCCTGCTTTTCGCCAATGCTAATGCGAACATTGTCAGCACAATAACCTGTCCTGAGAAGGCTTTGGTTGATGCCACACCTATTTCGGGTCCCACGTGAATGTAAGAGCCTGTGTGTGTGGCTCTTGGAATAGACGAACCAACAGCATTGCATATTCCATACACGAATGCGCCTTTGGTTTTGGCGAGTTCCACTGCGGCAAGTGTATCGGCAGTTTCGCCCGATTGGGAAATAGCTATAACCACATCGCCCTCATTAACCACAGGGTTGCGGTAGCGAAACTCTGAGGCATACTCCACCTCAACAGGAATTTGGCAGAAACTTTCAATCAGGTATTTGCCAATCAGTGCCGAATGCCACGAAGTGCCACAGGCAACAATTATTATCCTGTTGGCATTGGTCAATTCTTCGTTGTGGTCAATTAGGGCGGACAGTTTTACGCTATTCATATCAATGTTTACACGTCCTTTCATTGAGTTGGCAATACATTCGGGCTGCTCAAAAATTTCTTTCAGCATAAAATGCTCATAACCCCCCTTTTCCAACTGTCCAATGTCGAGCATAACCTCTGTTATTTCGGGCGTAACTTCAATGTTGTTCAGTTTCTTTATTATTAACTGTTCATCTCGTTGTATTACCGCAACTTCTTCATTATCAAGGAAAACCATCTGATTAGTGTATTCCATAATGGGTGAAGCATCGGATGCAATAAAATACTCGTCCTGTCCAATGCCAACCACAAGCGGACTGCTTTTGCGAGCAACAATAATTGTATCAGGGCTGGCTTTGTCTATTACAGCAATAGCATAAGCACCAATAACCTGATTTAGAGCAACCTGCACAGATGTCAGCATATCGGTTTTATCCCTTTGGTAAATATAATCAATGAGATGAACCAGTACTTCTGTATCTGTATCGCTATTGAACTCAAATCCTTTTTTTATTAATTTTTCTTTTAAATCGGAATAATTTTCAATAATTCCGTTATGAATCAGGGCTATGTTTTTCGATGTTGAGTAGTGAGGATGGGCGTTTACACAATTTGGTTCGCCGTGTGTCGCCCAGCGGGTATGTGCAATTCCTATCGTCCCTGTACAATCTTTGTCCAAAACAAAGTTTTCCAAATCCGTCACTTTGCCCTTTGTTTTGTAAATATTCAAGTCATTTTTGTCGTTCAACAGAGCTACTCCTGCGCTGTCATAGCCCCTGTATTCCAATCTTTGAAGCCCTTTAATTAAAATGGGGTACGCTTCCCTTCTGCCAATATATCCTACTATTCCACACATATTAGATTTACGTTATTCAATAAGTTTGTTATTACAAACAATTATAAATTTATTTAATCCATCCCTCAAATTCAAATTTGCAATTTCTCCATTCAGGCGAGATATGGACGTATGTCTCTTTTATTTTGTTTTTTATCCAGTTTTGTATTATTTCTTCACTTTTTACGCTCTCGCAAAATTGTTTAATTTGTTGATAATCATCAGTTAGATTTGCCTTATGACTTGGCAGTTTATCCTTTACTTTAATAATTGTAAAAACCTCCTTACCAAGTTGGCGGTCTATCATGGTAAAGGGTTTGGATACCTCTCCATTATTGAGTTCACTTACCACTTTCGCAATTTCTGATGGAAGTTGCTGATATTCAAGCTTTGGAGAGCCGCTATTTTGATTTGCCATTAACCCGCCGTTCATTCTTGTTTCCTTGTCGGAAGAATATCTGGCAACAGACTGCTCAAATGTAATCTTATGAGTTTTAATAAGTTCGGAAATACTGTCCAAACGATTAATAGTCTCCTGCTTCAAGGCAGACGAAACTTTAGGACGCATCAAAATATGTCTGCAATGAACTCTATCTCCTTTTCTTTCAACAAGTTGAATAATGTGAAAGCCATAAATAGTTTCCACCACTCTTGATACCTTTCCAGCCTCTTGCAAAGCAAAAGCCACGTTGGAAAATTCGGCTTCCATCATACCTTTGCCAAAAAAGCCCAAGTCGCCCCCCTGAGATGCTGTGCCTTCATCTTCGGAATAGAGCCTTGCCAACATTGTGAAATCGGCTTTACCGCTGTTTACTCTTTCGGCTAATTCTCTAAGGCTGTTTTTGGTTGCCTCCTTGTCCACCTCAGTAACCAGTGGTTCAAGTTTGAGGATTTGCACCTCAACAGTGGCAGGAACGCTGGGGATACTGTCCTCTTTCAACGAATTGTAAAATTTGCGAACTTCGGTAGGGGAAATTTTCTGGTCGCCTACAAGTTTGTTCTGTACCTGCTGAATAATATACTGGTCGCGGGTAGAATTTCTTAATTCTTCTCGAATTTCACTGATATTTTTGTTAAAATACTCCTCAAGTTTTTCTTGCGAACCGATTTGAGTTATCCAATAGTTAATCTTCTGATTTACACTTGTTTCTACCTGTCCTTCGGCGGTAGTAATGCTGTCAAGCGAAGCCTGATGCAAAAAGAGTTTTTGAACGGCAATCTGTTCAGGGACAATGCAGTTTGGGTCGCCGTTGATGGTAGATCCCTCATATTTGGCATTCATTATCATCTCCTCTATTTCCGATTTCAGTATCGAATTTTCACCCACAACCCACACTACGCCGTCTATCATATTGCTTTGAGCCATTGTACAGGTTGCATTGAGCAACATCAAAAAAATCAATGTCTTTTTCATCTGTATATAAGTTTTTTATCGCTACAAAGATACTATTTTCTTTTTGAATAAAAAAGTTTTTATTTATAATTTCTTTTTTTGAATGTTGCGGTTTGGCAACAAAGCAAACTTTTTCGCTGCTTGCTCCACATATTTTTCTTTCTCAAAAATATAATTCCTGTTTGTATAAAAAGTTGTATATCAGTGTAGAAGGTGAAATTAAAAACTGTCCGCAGGCAAAAAATTTCGGAAATATTTTTGATTTTTCGACACAGGTAATTTCAGGATTATTGCAAAAAAAAAATGAGTTCAAAAAATTTTGGAATATTACGAAAAATGAAATTTCAGTTTGCAAAGATTGCGAATTTCGTAATGTCTGTACAGATTGCCGTTATTTTTTGCAGGACAAAAATAATCAATTTTCCAAACCCGCAAATTGCAGTTACAATCCATATTCTGCCGAGCGGGAAAAACCGAGTAAAAAATGAAAAGCCTTTCCTCAACTACTCCCAACTTGACGCTATGGACTGCGGAGCAACCTGCTTCCGTACAGTTGCAAAGTACTACGGAAAAAACTACACCTTAGAAACCTTACGTGTGCAAACCTATATCACCCGCGAAGGAGTAAGTCTGCTCGGCATCAGCGATGCCGCAGAAAAATCGGTTTGTACCACAGTGTAAAAATCACGATAGCACAGCTTTTGGAAGCCCCCTTACCTTGTATTGTGCATTGGAAACAGAATCATTTTGTTGTTTTGTACGGTATCCGCAGGGGCGAAAAATTTTTCGCCCCTGTATCGCAACCATTCGCGATTTTATATTTCCGACCCCGCAAGCGAAAAATACACGTTATTTGAAAATCTATCTTTTCTCCAACAAACTTTTCAACAGGGCAATTTGTTCATCTTTAGCAGCGATTAGTTTTTCATAAACCTCACGATTTCCCTGATACAGATTTTCAATTTTTTGATGAGAAATTGCTGTTACGCTTTCATTATCGGGGATATCTTGATGAAACGATTGCGGCTCTAATTCCAAAAGGTCAGCAATTTTTACATCAAGAATTTCGGCAATTTTTTGCAGGCGATCTACTGTTAATTTGGTTTCTTCCCGCTCTATTTTTGTGTAGGCGGTTTGAGAAATACCTAAATTTACAGCCATTGCTTCGTGTGAAATGCCCCTTTGCGTTCTGATTGTTTTTATGTTTTTAATTACGTCCATAATAAAAAGTGTTTAAATTTTATGCAAAAGTAATGAACCTAAGAATAGTTTTAAGGATTAACTTTGCATCTTATGGAAGGAGATATATCAGCTTATTTTTCGAGCATCCCCGACCCACGAGTAGAGGGTCGGGGTTTACACAAGTTATCAGATATTTTATTGATAGCGGTCTGTACGTATTTGACAGGCGGGAGTGATTATCAAGACATGCATGTATTTGCTAAGGAACGGGGCAGTCAATTACCAGATTTACTACAATTACCCAATGGCGCACTCTCAGCAGATACGTTCGAAAGAGTGTTTCAACGGTTGGAAGTATCCGCTTTACAAACTTGTTTAGAGACTTATGGCAAAAAACTCAAAGGGGTTTCGCCCACCAGTAGAAGCAATAGTGGTCTATATGTACTGAATGCGTGTGTAAGTGAAAATTGTTTTTGTATCGGTCAGCAACGGGTAGAAGACAAATCCAACGAAATCACTGCCATACCCAAAGTATTGAACAGTTTGGATATTCCGATGCAGTAGTGAGCATAGATGCTATCGGCACACAAAAAGGTGTAGCAGGGCAAATTGTTGAACAAGGCGGAACATTACTTGCTTTCGGTCAAAGGGAATCAGAAAGGGCTGCTGGAAGATGTTGAAAGCACCTTCAAAACACGCAAAGGTTTAGACCAGGAGGAAATCATAAAAAAAGACCATGGTCGCACAGAAATCCGGAAATGCAGTATTTTAGAAGCCAAAGATTTTTTGTTGGAAGAAACTGTCAGTGCATGGAAAAATGTAACGACTTTGGTCAAGATAGAAGCCAGTCGAAAAATCAAAGGGGTTAAGCATGAAGAAATACGTTACTATGTCAGTGATGAAGCAGAAGAAAAAGCTTCCTATTATAATGCCTTGGCAAAAGGACATTAGAGTATTGAAAATCAATTACATTGGCATTTAGATGTGACCTTTAAAGAAGATGCCTGTTGAGCCAGAGAAGGTAATGCGCCGGAGAATCTATCTACGATACGAAAGTTGGCTCTGCAAATTATTTCAAATGCTAAAGGCAAACATAGCTTGAAAAAAAGACAGTATAAAGCCGCCTTAGATATTGGATATATGAAAAAATTAATCAACTTTTTATGCGGTTGCTCCGATTGAATTTAGTTTTCAACAATTACTAAAAAAATTGTACTTTTGTAATTTGGTATCTCATTTGGGATACACAAGCAGGGTTAACATATAAATCATTAATATACAACATTTTGCATTATTAAAAAATAAAAAGATATGATAGATTTTAAAGACACTGAAATTGCTTTTCGTTCAAAAAGCGATGCAGATTTAAGGCGGGCAAAAATACTCTTTGAGTGTATGAGACGTGGTTGGCTCGTAAGTTGTGGAAAATATGCTGCGGGGTTTGCCTCTGCAATCCGTTTTCCGATAGCGTGGGCAGTTAAACCCACGATTTACAGGCACTTTGTAGGAGGCGAAAACCTCGAAGAGTGCATTCCTGTTGCCGAAGCCCTCAAAGATTCGGGAGTCTATTCCATTTTTGACAATTCGGTTGAGGGTGGCGGTACGGAAGAAGCAATTATGGCTAATTTTGACGAGGCAATTCGCTCTATTAAGTTCACACGGGAGCGTGATAATGTTGCCTACGCCGTGTTTAAACCAACTGCGCTCGCTCCTGCCGAACTGCTCGAAAAGGCTTCGTCAGGCAAAAAATTGACTGACGCGGAAAAAGATGTTTATGATAAATTTGTTTATCGTTTTACAGAACTTTGTCGTCAGGCTTACGAAATGGACATCAGAATTTTGGTTGACGCCGAAAGTTATTGCTATCAGAATGAAATAGACAGGCTTACCGAAGAGATGATGCGCAGATACAACAAACATCGTGCGATAGTTTTTACCACTTTACAGATGTACCGCCACGACAGAATGCCATATTTGGAATATCTTTACGAAGATGCAAAAAAGAGTGACTATATCGTTGGGATGAAGTTTGTACGTGGTGCATATATGGAAAAGGAGCGTGCCAGAGCGAAGAAAATGGGTTACCCCGACCCAATTTGCCCCGACAAGCAGGCTACTGACGACAACTACGACAACGGACTGCACTACACCATAGAACATATCGACAGGTTTGAGGTTTTTTCGGGCACACACAACGAAAAGAGCAATCTTTCACTTGCAGAACTGCTTGACAGCCACAATATTGCAAAAGACGACAAACGAATTTTCTTTGCCCAACTCTATGGAATGAGCGACAATCTTTCCTACAATCTTTCCAATGCAGGATATAACGTGGCAAAATATGTGCCGTATGCGCCTGTTAGAGATGTTGTGCCGTACCTTATCCGCCGTGCCGAAGAAAACACCGCAATCAAAGGACAGACCTCGCGTGAATTGGCTTTGATTAACGAGGAGATGCAACGCCGAAAAGGGCTCAAATAGTCAATAAATTTTAAATTTATGTTTAAAAAAATAATTTTCTCAATCTGTACAGTTTTGGTTTTGTTCGGTTGCGAACCACAAAAAACGCCGACAATAGTTGCTTCCAAACTTGTTGATGTGGTTGTAAGCGAAAAGTCCAAAACCAACTCAATGAATGCTTGGATTAAGCCATACAAAACCGCCTTGGACAAGATAATGGGTGTTCACATCGGGGTTTCGTCAATGGAGATGAGTGCAGGGTTGCCTGAGTCGCTTTTGGGAACTTTTGTTACTTCAGTAATGGCTGACTACGCCAATAATCACGGCAAAAAATTCGATTGCGTCATCACCAATATAGGCGGCTTGCGGGAAAACCTTCCGAAAGGACAGCTTACTGTAAATGAAGTCTATAAAATGTTTCCGTTTGACAATGAGTTAATTATCCTCACTCTTTCGGGCAATAATATGGAAGAACTTTGTCAAATCATCGCATCCAAGGGTGGCGAAATAACTTCGGGCATTGAAATGAAGATAGTCAGTTCTCAAAACAAAAAAATCGGAGAAAATATTAAAATTGGTGGTAAAGAAATAAATAAAAACCGTAATTACAAGGTTTTAACTACCGACTACCTCTCTTTCGGCAACGATTTGATGTTTCCTATGGCTGATTATTCAGAAATATACACTTTTGGTCAGCCTCTAAGAGAGATTATCATTGATTTTATCAAGAATAAACACAAAAAAGGCAAAGAAATTTCAGCATCATTAAAAAATCAGGTTTATGTGGAAAAAATGTAGTTTTTTAGTTATAACAGTCTTGTTGTTAATGGGTTGCAACATTCCTCCCAAGCAACAGTTGTTGATTTTATGTACCAACGACTCGCACTCTCAGGTTGAGCCAAATGGCGATTTTGGAGGATTTGCCGCTCGTGTCGAACTTGTTGATTCTATGCGAACAATCTATCCGTTGAGCCTGTTGTTTGACGCCGGCGATATGGTGCAGGGAACGCCGTATTTCAACTTCTATCACGGCAGAGTTGAGGTCGAAGCATACAACCGATTGGGTTATGATGCAGTAACGCTTGGCAATCACGAATTTGATATGGGCTTGGACACACTGGCAATGTGGTTGAGGTTAGCCTCGTTTTCTGTTGTCAGTTGCAATTATGACGTGAAAGGCACTCCACTCGATACCATTGTAAAGCCTTATGCAATTTTCAATAAAGGAGGCTTAAAGATAGCTGTAATTGGCTTCGGAGTATCGCCCCGAAGCCTGATTTTGCCCTCAAATTTCGAGCCGATAAAATACCTTGACCCTGTCGAAAGAGGCAATTTTTATGCCGATTCGTTGAGAAATGCAGGGTGCAATTTTATAGTTGCCCTGTCGCACCTAGGATACTATTCAAACAACGTTGGCGACTCAATGCTGGCTGTGCAAAGTCGAAACATCGACTTGATTCTCGGCGGACACACGCACGAAGTAGAAATAGACACCGTTCTGAACAACCTCGACAACAAACCCGTAAAAGTGATGCAGACACACAAGGCAGGACTCAAAATGGATAAAGTGGTAGTGGAATATTAGAACCAATAATCAAAACAAAAAACAGCTAAGTGAATGACGCATAGCGAACAGTGAATAATAACATACATTGAAATGGGGAACTTCAAAGTTTTCTGCGATGTGTTTTTTTTTGGACTTCGGGTTCGCATCGGATAAATTTAATTGTTTATAGACAAAAACAATGAGTTTGTACGTAAAAATGTTGTAACTTTGCAAAAGTTTTAAGTGGCGGAGCAAAAACCAAATTTGTTTGGGTTAGCCGAACTACAAAAAACAAGCAGATTTATTAAAAATTAGAATTGATTATTAACTTTTAAACAAATAGAGATTATGGATAGAAACGAAACAGTTTGCAACTGTATGGGCGTAACGCGCGGGGAGATAGAATATGCTGTCAAGGCTGGCGGACTCACAACGGTTGACCAGGTAGGCGAGGCAACTACAGCCGGTACGGGTTGCGGAGGTTGTCAGGAAATCATTCAGGAAATCCTTGACGAGATTAACTAAAAAAAAACTTTCTGAGCAAATTCAGAAAGTTTTTTTGTCTGTTCGGATTCGTAATCGAATTTCAATTATCAGTTAAAAAGGGTCGATGTGCGAGCATTTTGTTCTGTTTTTCTATTTGGGGTAACAGAGCTTTGGTTTCATCCGTGAAACAGGCATCAGCAAAGCGTTGCCAAATAATTTTTTGAGCAAAATCCGAAGGATGAAGCATATCTTCAGCATAAAAGCGATAATCTCTAAGTTCGTCAAGCACTATTTCATAGGCAGGGAAATAGTGTACTTGCTCAAATATCTTGACAAGTTCCTCTACGGCAAGCAATAAAGTGGCTTTGTTGGTGGAATTGTCAAAAGCCCCGTCTCTAAAATACCTCACAGGACTAACCGACAGAATTATATTCAAATTAGGGTTTTGTTTGAAAAGTGTCTCAAACAGATTTTTATAAACAAGCACAATCTCACTGATTGTTAGTCGCTTACGTTCAAATTTATTTTCGGGTAATTTGTGGCAGTTAGCAACAATCTGTCCGTTATACAAATAGACCCACGAAGAACCAAATGTAATTATCAGAACATCAGTTTCTTTTAAATTAGTTGAGGCTACGGTAAATCTTGCATTAATTTTTTCGAGAGTCTTTTTTATTGAAGGGGACGAAAATTCGCCGTGATGAAAAATACTGTGCCACAATCCGTCATGCTCAAAAACTTCCTCTTCGGCAAACTCTCTGCCCCACAGCAACCTTTGCAGCGAATTGGCTATGGAAAGCGGATTAAAAAGTATTCCGAACGGATTTACATCGCCTGAAAATCTGTTGTCCAACAGCCTGTTACCAATATTCACGGCAAAGCAGGAACCAAGCAGCAAAAACCTGCTTTCGTGACTTATAATCGCAGTTTTGTCGATTTTTACCTCAGTCTGAAGTTTAAATTTTGCCGACATATTTCAATCACTTAATTATTAGGATTTACTTTGATTTTTAATTAAAATTTAAAATCAATATTGGAAATGGTGATTAAATCCCGTCCTTTGCTGTATGCAGCAAAGAATCCTGACACTTTGATGTTGGCATTCAGGCATTTGATGTTGGTAACCACCTCAGCTGGCGGAGCACTGAATATAGGCGTTGAAACACTTGTTTCTTGCGATACCTCAGAGAGAAAATTTGCATATTCCAAATTCAGATTATCAACTCTGAAATTAACCGTATCGCCTTTGTGGATGCCGCCTTCGGCGAAATATGGCATTGGATAGGCATTACCAATAGTGCTGATATAGGCATCCGACAAAATCATGAAATAGTCGAAAAGTCCCTGTTCCTCGTTGTTTTTGCCGGTATAAATGCAAAAATGGTTCTCGGTTTCGTAATAGACCTGTCCGTACAGGAAAAGGATAGGCACCTTATCAAGTACTATTGGCGAAAGCTTTATCGAATCCACCCTCGGACCTTTGGGCATAAGAGACGATGCCTGATAATGTTCTGCAACTCCGTCATTATCAAAGTCCAACTGCACATCTAACGTATAGGTTTTACCCGCAGCCGCCGAAAGTGAATCTGTGAAATAACTGCCCGGAACAGTATCGTCCTGAGCGAGCGTAAAGACTTCATTGTCAACGGAGATGGTAACAATAGCATCGGTAACTGGCGGAGGTGCTTCGTTTGAGAAGTAGTTTGTCGATTTGGTGATTCTTATACAATGACGGGTGTAATCTTCATTGATTGTGCCGAAAATAACCAAACGGGGTTCTGCTCCTTTGGTGTTGATGTATATGGGTGAGGTGCAGGAAAACAGCCCCAAGCAAAATGGTAGTGCAACAAAAAATATTTTTCTCATTCTTATTCAAATTTTCTGCAAAGTTACACTTTTTTTGTTTAATGTGTGTAAGTCAATTAAAAGGCAGCCACTATCACGTTATAATTGCCTGCATTTGCTTTTCAGCCAATTTTTTTCCGCTTTGTTTAGAAAAGGGGAAAGCCTTTTATAAACAGTTGAGTGGTAGTTGTTCAACCATTTCTTTTCTTCTTTAGTAAATAGTTTGTTTGCTATCAATTTTTTATCGAACGGAAAAAGCGTTAGCGTTTCAAAGTTGTAGAATGTGCCGAAACTGTTGTTTTTTATTCTCTTTACTTCATTCACCAGAATAAGATTTTCGCATCTGATACCCCATTTGCCTGCTCTGTAAATGCCCGGTTCGTTGCTGATAACCATTCCGGGCAGTAGTGGAGTGGGATTTTCGTTCATTCTAATGCTTTGGGGACCTTCGTGTACGCAAAGGAAATGTCCAACACCGTGTCCTGTGCCGTGTCCGAAATTTTGGAGGTTCTGCCACAAAAACTGCCGTGCCAGAACGTCCAGTTGCGTACCTCGCGTACCGCAGGGAAACGTTGCCCTTGACAATGCTATATGCCCTTTGAGTACGTTTGCAAAGTCTGTTTTCTCCTGTCTGGAGACTCTGCCTAACGCAACGGTGCGTGTTATATCCGTTGTGCCGTCAAGATACTGCCCGCCTGAGTCAAGCAAAAACAACCCCTTTGGTTGCAACTTTACATCGCTCTCTTTGGTTGGCTCATAATGGACAATTGCTCCGTGTTGGGCATAGGCAGCAATGGTTTCAAAACTTTCCGATACAAAACCTTTCTGTTCGGAGCGGAACCTGTGCAGCATTTCTGATGTTTTAAGTTCGGTTACTTCTCCATTTGGAACTGATTTTTCAAGCCATCGGAAAAACTTAACCAATGCAACACCGTCATTAACCATCGCCTTTCTAAAGCCGCTTATTTCGATTTTGTTTTTAATGGATTTTGCCCTGATAATCGGAGAAATACAATTTTTTATTGTACAACTCTTTGAAACAGAATTGAATATGGCGTAATTAACTGCGTTAAAATCAAGCCCTACAACACATTCTTTCATATTCTTCATATTTTCAAAAATGGAACCGTAAGGCAGGAGTGTAACTCTTTTTTTATGCAGGCTTGTCTTTAATTCATTGTCGAACTTATTTTCATCTGCAAACAGATAAACATCTGATTTATTGATCATTGCATAAGAAATAACCACAGGATTATACTCTACATCGTTGCCCCTGATGTTCATTAGCCACGCAATTTGGTCAAGTGCCGATAACACAAGTGTATCTATCTGTAAATCAGACATCTCTTTTCTTAGATTTTCGATTTTATCCCCTGCACTCAATCCCGAAAAGGTAAAATCCAAAACTTTACCTTGTGGCAATTTCGGGCGATTTTGCCATATTGGTGCAATCAAATCTTCCTGAGTGTTTAGTTTTATGCCTTTCTCATTAAGTTGTTTTTCTATTTTTTCTATTTCATTGATGGAAAACAACGTGGCATTAACCGACACAATATCATCCTGTGTCAATTCTGAGCAAAGCCAATCGACAATATTTGGCGTGTCTTCCAAGCCATCTTTGAAAAGGCGTATATCCATTTGCAGTTGTTCTTTTGCCTGCAAAAAATACCTTGAGTCTGTCCACAAGCCTGCTTTGTTCAGTGTAATAGCCAAAGTTCCGGCAGAACCACTAAATTCTGACAGCCATTGTCTTGCCTGCCAATGAGGTGCCACATATTCACTATTGTGCGGGTCGGTACTTGGCACAATCACCGCAGCAAGTCCCTTTTGCAGCATCAGGGTGCGTATACTGTTAAGATTTTCGTTCATAAAAATTATATTTTTTAATTAAAAAACAGCATTTTCCATCATGAAAACACTGTTTTTCCTATTTTGTTACTTGTTACTGTTTTTCAGGCTGTCGGATTTGTAATTACTACAGAAACCTTACTTGGTTACAATCAATGGCTGAACCTTTCTAACACCTTCGTCTGCAATTATTTCCAGCAGATATGTTCCTTCCCTTGCGGGTGCCGATATTGCGTCCTGCTGCTGAGATGGTTTAAGTTTGACGGTTTTCAGTAGAACACCTGATGTTGTCCAAACATTAACGAGAACGTCACCTTTTGACACGAATATCTTTACTGTACCATTGGGGTTGACAATAGTCGGGTTGGCTGTTATTATCGGTCTCGGCACATGGGCTACAAATGGGCATGACATCATTTGTGAACCGTCCGGACGGGTAATTTTCACTTGGAACTTATCACCCGGAGCCATTGCTCCCTGATAGTACGCACTTGTTTTACCAGTCAATTCTGAGCCGTTTTTGTACCACTGATAGCCCGAAAACTCAAAGCCACCATTGTAATCTGAATTTTTAAGAGCAATTATATCGTCAAATTTCTGTAGCATAATGGTGTCGGGGTAATAGACGTCGAAGTTGTAATCAAAAGCAGTCGAACCGCAATTGTTTACCGAATCGAAAAATGTTATTGTGAAGTGATATCTATCAGGATAGACAGATGGGGGCAATTTTATTGTAACATCTCTGCCGCCGTTCATTTCTCCCTGAGCATCTAAAAAACCTTTTGCAAGAGACTTGGCGTCAAACTCTACCTTGTAAGTGGTAGGCGGTGCCTTATCTGAAGCGGTAGAAGGCAGAAATGAAAGAGTAAATGTTTCATCATCTGCACATATCATCGGAATAGGAGCCTGTTGAACGTCCACTTCAGGCATACTTCGGGCTTCCAGTATAAACATGAGACTGTCGCACCCTCTGACCGATTGCAACACATCTGTGTACCAACCTGCTTCTCGAAGTATTTGCCCTCGCCAGATAATAGTGTCCTGGCTTGCGAAACAGTACTCTTGGATAGTATCTACATCATCTCTTTTTAGTACTTTTACTTTCAAAATTCTAATACTGTCACAACCTGCAGAGGTAAAAATGGTATCGCGAAACACGTAATTGCCGGGGTGGTTAATGGGATCAACGTCAAAGCCGTAACCATGATAGTCACTTCCCGGACAAATTGTTGCATCATAATTTTCTATGAGCCTATCAAAAATTACCGTAGTGGTATCGCGGTAGCAAGTGAACGAACCGTCACACTGATTGCTGCATACTTCCACCGTGATGGTATCATTAAGCTGTACTCCAGACAATCGCAACGAATCGCCTATGGCAATGGGCGTACTGCCAACTCCTGCTCCAACTCCTCTATACCATTTGGTTGTGTATGTTGGTGTTGCAAGCGGCGTAAAACGCCAACCCTCAGGTTTGTTACCATCAGGACGTGTGTAGTCAATAGTTGTCCATGTATCTGTAAAATTTCTTCCGGGGGCAACGGTTGATTGCGTACCTGTAGAATTAACTACTCCGATAACACCTCTACCAAGCTGCCAGTTTGGACAAATATTACGTCTATATACGTAAACTTCAATTATGCCTGAGCCTTCATAAAGTACCGTTTGATACGTTTGCAACAAAGAGTTACAAGAGTACAATGGTATCATATTGTATGAAACAACGAGTGCCCTGCAAGGATATTTCCCTCTAACTCCAGCGTTATAGGAAGAATTTGGGTACGTATTAGGATTCCTATAAGCCACTCCTGGATCGATATCCTCAAGTACGCCGTGAATGGAGTTTTTCCACGCTGTAGGGATAGATGGGTCTAAATTTGTATATCCAGCAGCCAGAGTATACGGACAATATGAGCCTGCAAGCGATGTGTCGAAACATATTGAACCATTTGGAGACAAAACAAACTGGGAGTATGTGTTGTTGTAGAAACAAAATTTGAAGGCAGGAATAGCAACTCCGTGTTCATCTACACTTGCCGCAGGAAAATTTGTTACACCAAGAAAATAGTCATCTTGCTGCAAAGTAATGGGTGTTCCACTGTCAAACCTGTATGGCGGAGCAAATGGAATAGACTCAACTCTATAGCCAGTAATTTCTCCTCCAACCACATGAATCTCAGGTTTCAACACAGTGTAGAGAACATCGCAAGCAAAATACAATGTTTTTAATTCACCTGGAATACCCTGTACAGCTCCCAAAGATACACCGGGACAGGCAGCAGGATTATCATATATAGCTACTTCACTGTACATAGAAAAACAGTGTTCTTCAGACCAGCCGCTTTCAGTACCGTCAGGGCAGACAGACTTTATTGTCACACAATAATCCCCATTGTAGAGATTTTCCATGTAGTACATAAGCGAATTGTTGGGCACATTCCGTACGGTATCGGGAATAGTATAGGCACCGCTTCTTGTTAAAACAACCGTGTATGTTACGGAACCTGCAGGAGCAGTCGGATACCACGACACTATCAATACTTGCCCTGACCGCCCCCCTAATGGAGGAATATTGCCTGTAGCATCCGAAACACCTACAGGAGCATCATGGCAATCTGCATAAGCAGATGCAGAGAAGGCAAACGATATTGCCAAAACTAATAACAGAATAAATTTGTTTTTCATACAATTAAATTTTTAGAGTTATGTGAATTGCAGTTAACTATCAAAATGCAAAGTTATAAAATGATTTTAATAAAAGCAAGTGTGTTTTTCAAAAAGTGCGCTCCTATTATCGCTATTTAACTTTATTTAACCTTTATTTGTTATTATTTCTTTTTGGAGAACTTCTGGAGTTCGGAATATTGATGAAGCATGTCTCTACAAGTTGCGCCTGCTTGATTATCCATAAAAGTTTTGCAAATCTGCGGAGGTTTATGCTTGATTTTCTTCTCCTTTTATCCAGTCATATCCTTTTTCTTCGAGTTCGATTGCCAGATGTTTGTTGCCGGTTTTTACTATCTGACCTTTATAAACAATATGAACGAAATCGGGTACAATATAGTCCAAAAGTCGCTGATAATGAGTAATCACAAGCGATGCGTTGTTTTCATTTTTAAGGGCATTAACTCCGTTAGCCACCACTTTCATGGCATCAATATCCAATCCAGAATCGGTTTCGTCAAGAATAGCCAAAGATGGTTCAAGCATTGCCATTTGGAAGATTTCATTGCGTTTTTTTTCACCGCCCGAAAAACCCTCATTTACGGAGCGATTGGTTAGTTTGTAGTCCAACTCCAAAAGTTGTTCTTTGGAATGCATCAGTTTAAGAAAATTGGAGGCAGAAAGCGGGTCAAGTTGCCTGTATTGCCGATGAGCATTGACGGCAGCACGCATAAAATTAACCATACTGACACCGGGTATCTCCACCGGATACTGAAAACTTAGAAAAATCCCTTTGCATGCACGTTCTTCGGGCGGCATATCCAAAAGATTTTCTCCAAAAAAAGTTACGCTGCCAGCTGTTACCTCAAAAGCAGGATTGCCTGACAGCACAGATGCCAGCGTGCTTTTACCCGCTCCATTAGGTCCCATTATGGCGTGAACTTCGCCTTTATTAACCGTGAGATTTATCCCTCTTAATATTTCTTTGCCCGCAACTGATGCGTGTAAATTTTTGATTTCCAACATTATTCCCATGATTTATGCGCTATTATTTACAACTATAAGACGTGTGTCGATAATCGACACAGAAATATTTTGCAAAATTACACTAATTTTATCAAACTAAAAATATTAACTTTGCAAAAAAATAATTGAAGATTGAGAATGCAAAATGCAGACATAATTTATCGTTGATTATTAAAAATTTTGTAATTCGTAATTTATTTAATAAATTTTATTGGTTTTGAAGAAAACAGACAAACAAACCCTTGCCATACTTGGTTCTACAGGTTCAATTGGCACTCAAACGCTTGAGGTGGTGGAGGCAAATCCCGATTTGTTCGAGGTATATGCCCTGTCGGCAGGCAATAACGTTGATCTGCTTATTAAGCAGGCAAAAAAGTATTTGCCTGAGGTGGTGGTTATCGCCAACGAAACTTTGTATGACAGAGCCAAAAAGGCTTTGAAAGATTTGCCTGTCAAGGTTTTTGCGGGCAGCGACAGCGTAGCTCAAGTGGCTGAATTTTCGCAGGTAGACACTGTTGTTACGGCAATGGTGGGCTATTCGGGATTGTTGCCCACTATCAAGGCGGTTGTGGCAGGCAAAAAAGTTGCTTTGGCAAACAAGGAAACGCTTGTGGTGGCTGGAGAACTCATTACCAGACTTGCCATTCAGCACCATTCTGATATTATTCCTGTGGACTCCGAACATAGTGCTGTGTTTCAGTGTCTTGTGGGCGAACAGGAAAATAGCGTGGAAAAGATTATTCTCACTGCATCGGGCGGTCCTTTTAGAGGAAATAATATTGCTGATTTACAGAATGTTACACCTGCACAAGCCCTAAATCATCCGACTTGGAAAATGGGGAATAAAATCACAATTGACTCTGCTTCAATGATTAACAAGGGTTTTGAGGTGATTGAAGCTAAATGGCTCTTCGGGTTGAAGTCCGAACAGATTGAGGTTGTAGTGCACCCACAGTCGATTATTCACTCTATGGTGCAGTTTAGAGACGGTAGCATCAAAGCCCAAATGGGTGAGCCTGATATGCGGCATCCAATTCAATATGCGCTTACTTTCCCCGAACGTCTAAATGCTGATGTTCATAGAATTGACTTTGCAAAATTGGGTAACCTGTCTTTTGAAAAACCTGATTTGAGAACTTTTAAAAATCTTGCTCTGGCGTACAGCACATTGGATTTGGGCGGAAATATGCCGTGTGTGCTCAACGCTGCCAATGAAATAGTGGTTTATGCTTTTATCAAAGGGCAAACAGGCTTTTTGCAAATGAGCGATATTATCGAAAAAATGATACAAAAAACCGCTTTTATCAAAAATCCTACTTATGATGATTATGTTTCTTGTGATAATGAAGTGAGGATTAAGACATTGGAGGAAATTAAAAAACAAATTCAGTAAATAATGCGAATTACGGGTTAAAAAATACTGTCCGTGGGACAAAATGTTAATAACCGTAAGTAAAACTTACGGCTGAAAATGATAGACACCTCAACCCGTGGGGTTGAACAAAACACTTACTCGTGCTGATTTTAATCGGTGCGTATAAAACAAAAAAGGCACGATTTTCAAAATCGCGCCGAAGACAATAGTAATGATATTAGTTCAACCCATACGGGCTAAATAAAGTAACTGAATAACTGAAGGGGACTTCTAATAATTCATTTTCCTGACTTCGACACTCTATCCCCCAATCCCCATCCCCAAACTGTGTAAAAATGGCACTTTTTGAGTAAAAGTTGTTTTGTATTTGAAGAAAATATTGTAACTTTGCTGTTCGTTAAATTTCAAAGCACACAGAAACCATTTGGAGAAGGGAATAAATGTCAATTTATAATTAATAACATTATGAACAAATATTTTTCACAAACACTATCAAATTAATAGAAATTATGGCAAAGCAAAAAAAGTTCTTAACCTGTGATGGCAACCAAGCCACTGCCCATGTCGCTTGTGTGTTCAACGAAACTGCTTCGATTTACCCCATCATTCCGTTGTTCATTACGGCTGAATATATCAATGAGGGGGCTGCGGTGGGAGAATGAAGGTGAAAAATTGAAATTTGTAAAGAAAAAGCAAAGATTATGAAAGAAAAAGCAATACAAAAGCCTGATAGCGAGATACTCATTTATCAAGCCGATGATGGCACAACAAAAATCAGTGTGCGCTTTGAAAATGAAAATGTGTGGCTCACGCAAGCACAGTTAGTCGAGTTGTATCAATCGAGCAAAGCCAATGTAAGTGAGCATATTAAGCATATTTTTGAGGAAGGCGAGTTGAACAGCATTTCAGTTGTTCGGAATTTCCGAACAACTGCCGCAGACGGTAAAAACTACGATACGACATTTTACAACCTTGATATGATAATTTCGCTGGGTTATCGTATCAAGTCGCACATTGCCACAAAGTTTCGCCAATGGGCTACCGCACACTTGAAGGAGTTTATTATCAAAGGTTTCACTATGGACGACGAACGGCTCAAGCAAATGGGCGGCGGTGGTTATTGGTACGAACTGCTGAATCGCATTCGTGATATTCGGTCTTCGGAAAAGGTTTTGTATCGACAAGTACTTGATTTATACGCAACGGCTGTCGATTACGACCCGCATACGGACGAATCGACAGTGTTTTTCAAAATCGTGCAAAACAAACTACATTTTGCAGCACACGGACACACTGCCGCTGAAGTAATCTATTTTCGCACTGACTGCGACAAGCCGTTCATGGGATTGACAAATTTTTCCGGCAAGCAAATTGCAAAACGCGATACGCAAAATGCCAAAAATTATTTAAATGAAGAAGAATTGAAAATTCTCAATAATTTGGTTTCAGGATATTTCGATTTTGCCGAAATTCGAGCAATTAAACGTAAGCCAATGTATATGACGGACTACATTAGGCAGTTGGACGCGATTTTAAGTTCCACAGGACAGGAAGTTCTGAAATCGGCAGGCACGGTCAGTCATGAGCGGGCAATGGAAAAAGCCGAAACGGAGTACCGGAAATATCAGGCAAAAACATTGAGCGAAGTGGAAATTGCCTATTTGGAAAATCTGAAAGCGGTGCAGAAAAAATTGGAGTAAATATGCAACAAAATACAATATGTATATATATAAAACAAAAATTGCATTATGACTGATATTTATGATTTACAGCAAATTGACGACAATTCGTGGCAGGCGCGCTATCACGGAAATTATGGCGATTACACCATAAAACTGACTTTAGATGGGCAGTTGAAAGTGAAAAAATATTCATGTACCTGTCCGAGCGACTATTCGCCCTGCAAGCACATTGGATTTGTGCAGGC
>JAITNR010000222.1 GCA_031290375.1 Prevotellaceae bacterium
TATTACTCTGCTTTCTTCGCATAACTGCCATGCATTTGTCTTGTGAGCAGATATTCACAGCATTTCCTGCGTAATATGCTTTCGTGGTGGAACGCTTTGCGAAAACCATCTGAACAATGTTTATCTTCCATATCTTTTCGGTTTTTATTGTCTGAATCAGGATTTACAGGATGGTAAGATTTTCAAGATGAATATCCTGTTATCCTCTTATCCTGTAAATCAAGATGCAGACGGGTGATTAATTTTACGGCAAAGTTGTCAAAAATTGCCACTGACCGCCATCATAATACTGCACATTACCACTGATATTGTTTTCAAAGGTTACGTTGTTGTGCGTAATGCGTGTGTTGCCTTTAGTCCAAGCAATGCCATAAGCATACGAATTGCGGATAACCACATTTTCCAGAGTAACATTTGCTACGTCCCAAAAATCAAGAATATTATTCTCATGATTGGTTGCGCCACCTGCGCCTCCGTATTCCAAAATACAATTTTTAATCTGGTGTCCGTTAGCGGTGCGATAACTGATTTCTTCCCAATAATACGTTGCACCCGGCAAGCGTGTAAAGGTAACCGGTTTTGCCACCGTGCCGTTGATAATCAAAGCGCCTTCGCCATACTCACACTGAATACCCAGACCATTTCCCATATAAAATGTAACACCCTCGTTGATTGTAAGCGTTTTGTTCATATAATCAATGCTGTTTGCAATGTAATATGGAACACTTGTTTGATTGAGCGTGGCATCTTCATTGAGCGTTTGCGGCAATTTTGTCAAAATATACGGTTTCGTATTATTTGTTAAAGTCGAAGTTATATCGAATTTTCCCAATGCCTGCAAACCGCCGCTGCCATTTGCATAAACAGGTTCAAAATCGAAACCTTCAATCACATTGTTGTCGAAAGCGTCAAGCCGCGAATCGCTGTGTATCGCTACCCCATAGCCCAAACCGTTGGTAATTGTGCAGTGTTGAATACTTGCCCTTGATGTTCTATAAACATAAAGCGCGGCATACGTATTAACGGAAGCCGACTCGCTTCCTGCATTCAGCAAATCAACATACACCAATTGGTTGTCGGCATTGGTATTATCGAGCGTAATGCCGTTCCAAGTGCCTTTTTGCGTACCTACGCCCACAAATTTAATGTGTCCGTCCAATTCCACGCCGCCAACGGTTACCACATTGCCTTGTGCATCCAACAATTTGGGCAGTCCTACTGCCTTAATCGTTGCACCGTCTTCAATTGAAATACCGCCGCCTTTGTTGGTAAACTGAATGGTAACGCCCGGCTCAATAGTCAGCACGGCATTGTTTTTCACTTGCAAAAGGCTGCTGCCTTTATACACATAGTCAATCGCCAAGCCTAAATCCTTCAACGTGGTGTTGACGGTAATGGGACTTGTCAATTCGGTCAATTCGCCCACAACAATGGGGTTGTTAGGGTCGTCAATCGGGTCGTCTTCTGTTTCGCAACCCGAAAACATCGTTGAAACTGCGAGGCAGGCAATTATCATCGCCACATTCCTCAAATTGAAATAAAATTTAGTCATTTGTATGTACGATTTGCCTGTACATCGCGAGGTTTTTGAAAAAATTATAATATTGAAAAATCATATCAATCATCTTAAAATCACAGTTCAGACATTTGAATTTCCGCACGCACGCGCATAAATTTGTGTTCAGGCAAAAAAAAATATTTCCGTATGGACAGAAATTTATCGCTGTCCTTACAGAAATTTATATGCGCACAAATGCCTTGCAGAGACGTTGTACGCAACGTTTCTACTACAACCAAATAAATCGTTGAAAATATCCTTAATACGTTGATTTTAAGCGTTTTCGGGGGGGGGGGGGGGTAAAAAGACTATTTTTGTGAGATAATGCCACAGCGAGGCTTAAAATGCACTTGTGGGGCATTTTAACAGCGGTGTATACGCCCGCTAAAAGCAGTGTGTGGATTATCAGATATGTCATTTTTTTTAGCAAGTTTTTAGCAAATTAATGATTGGCAAAATTAATATTATTTTGGGAATTGTGCAAATAATTTTTGTTTACAGTTCGTTTTTCAGCATTTCGTAGATTTGTTGCCATGGTTTTTCGTAAAGTTTTGTGGTTTCGTCGGTAAGTTGGGCAAAGGTAGCGGAACTATAAAACAAATCAATTGCCATTTCTTCATCTATTTGTTTATCAAGCATTAATTGTTCAAGCAATGGTTCGCCAATATCGGCTATGCTGTCTTCTATATCAATTTTTTCATTGTTTTTAAGCATCAACAAAGCGCGTGCGGTGCAAAAACAAATTTGATGCGATGGCTCTTTTTTGTGCCAAAGTTCGTCAAGAAATTTTTCGCGCGAAATTTTTCCATCAAGATAATCAGAAAGTCGGCGTTGTATTTTGTCGTCAGCCACAGGACCTTCTACAATATCGTAATTGTGGGT
Organism: Prevotellaceae bacterium; assembly: GCA_031290375.1. Lineage (GTDB taxonomy): Bacteria > Bacteroidota > Bacteroidia > Bacteroidales > Paludibacteraceae > F0058. The sequence continues at coordinate 2,441 of JAITNR010000222.1, forward strand.
AGGAACCGAACTTTCGGGATTGCGATTCAGCACCACAAAATCAAGCCATTCATTATTATAGCCGTCAAAACGCAGAACTTTGTAATGCCATTCCGTAAAGGCGCTTTCAAAAAAGGTAAATTCCGTAACAATGGCTTTGCTGTGATGTCTGGTTGCTATTTTTTCAGCCCATTCTTCTGCTTGTTTCCTGATATTGGTAACATAAAAACCTTTGCCGAAATCGCGTCTGTTTTCGCACTTCGACAAATCAATCTTATTAATTTTTGTGTAACTTCCGTGATAAACTATCATCGTAAATATCCCCCATTTTCGCGACAGACATCGTATATCTCCAAAAGAGCATAATACTCATTATCAGTATGCAATGCCCACCAGTGTGTTTGCAAAAAATCAAGCCCCCCATACTTTTTCAAGTATTGGAATGCTTCGGCTGCATTTATTCTAAATTTTGCTGCAAACATCGGCACAATAAAAGTTATAAAACTCACTTTATCGCTTGTCTGTTTATCTAATGCTGTTGCCATAATCGTATTGTTTACAATTTTTATGACTGCAAAGGTACAACTTTTAATTGAAAATGGAAAATGGAGCGTTGAAAATAATTCTCAACGCTCCATTCATTTTAACCGACAAACTGAGCTTCGGACGGGTTATTAATTTTTACGATTTATTGCACATCGCAATGCGAACTCAAAATGGCGTACAATACTCCCCATAGGGGTATTTTTTCAATTCTTTTTAAAAACCGGAAATTTTTGATACATTTTTAAATGCATAATTATTTCCTGTTGCAATTTATTTAGTACAAAAGATTTTATATCATCTGCAACCAATTCGCCAAGCCCGTATAACAAACTTCTTTTGGGAAGGTTTTCCATCGCATCAATGCAATTTTGCAAATAACCGTCAAACGATTTATTTGTTATTGTTTCCACAATTTGCTTATTTACAGGCGTTTGCTTTTTCATAAAAAACCAACAATCAAAAATATCGCGGTCGGCTGTTTCGCTTCTGCCAAGCAAAGCAACAAGTTTGTGTGCAAACATATCACTGATATTCATTATTTTAACACCTAACCCGAGGAAATTTTTAATTTCATATTCATCATTTTCTTTTCTGTGTGAAATGTCAATTTTCAGATTTCTTTCGCCATATTCATAGTCAAGCACAAAAATATCGCCAAAAAACTTTTGTGCTTCGTCATGAATATTCCCATATTTTACCACAATATTTCGTACTTTTTGATACACTTTTTCGCTGTAATTTGTGTCAATTAAATTGAAATCCAAATCAACCGAAAGACGAGGCAAATCGTAGAATAACATCAGCGCCGTGCCACCCTTAAATCCTAAATAATGAGCAAGTTCTCTGTCCGAATAAATGTCGGTTAAGATATGTGTCAAATATAATTTATGCTTGTTGTTGTTCATAATTTTCAAAAAAATGGGTTACATAATCCGTTAATTTTTTGGAATTATAGATGGGCAAAAGTTCTATTATTTTATTGTATTCCAATACTTTGAGATTGTCAAAATAAAAGAACCCATTCAAATACAAAGTATCTAAATAAGCGCGTTCGGGCGTGGCAATATTGATATTGTTTTGGCAAATAATCCCCGCGGTATTCAACAGAATTTCGTCTTTAACCTGCCGGTATTGTATTCGTTGATTTTCAATTTTCACTTCCCGAGTGAGATAACTTACATTGGTAATTGCGCTGTCGTATTGAAAAATCACGGCACTTCGCTGCAAGACATACCCGAGCGAAATGTATGTGGGCGTATAAAGCAAACAAGCCAATTCTTCGGACTTATAGCCCTCTTTGGCATAAATACCACGACGAGGGTTTAGAAGTTTCCCCTTTTTTACGTAATAGTTCAGTTTTTGAGAAAGCAAACGATCATCGACGCTATTGAGCAATAATGCTATATCATTTACTCTGAACACAGTACGAGTATCTTTGTATATATCAAAAATAATATCTTTTTTATTATCGCCAACCATAATTATAATTTTTTACTAATACCAGTTTGCAAAAATACACTATTATTTTCATTCTACAAAATATTTTTGCGAAAAAAAACCGGACAACCTCCTTTTCGAGATTGCCCGATTTCTTTATTGTCTGAATCAGGATTTACAGGATGGTACGGTTTTCAAGATGAATATCCTGTTTATCCTCTTATCCTGTAAATCAAGATGCAGACGGGTTATTAATTTTACTTCCTCATCAGTTCCTGCAACTTATCCACTGCTTTTTCTACCTGCGACAATGCTGCATCAACCGACGAGCCTCCACATGCCGTCATCATAAGGACAAGCACGATTATTCCTGTAATTTGAATGTTTTTCATCTCTTGTTATTTAATTATTTACATTCTGAATGCGCCGCCAATCAGCACAGTTGTTAATATCAATCCGAGTACGAAATACACTGCCACCAAAGAAACCAGACTTAGCACGAAATAAGACGTCGTTTTGTCGGCAGGGGTTTTCATCAT
>JAITNR010000226.1 GCA_031290375.1 Prevotellaceae bacterium
TAAATCTACTGAAAATCAATGATTTAAACAGTGAATATTCTCCTAATGATTTGATTATGTATTTGGCTTCTATTAAAAAAATCAAAATAAACGAGCATCTGTGGTTCGACACCGAAAGAGCTAACGCTACCGAAAAATTGCTTAAAAAACTGAATTTATCTTCTATTCCGTAAATTTGTAGGGAAGTTAGGGTTCAATGTCGTTTGCTACAGTGCCTGCTTTTATTTACGAAATATATTAAAACGACAATTGCTATTATACTTCTTGTATAACAGCAATTTGCTTTGTTTCTCCTTGTGATCCGGTTGGGATTCGAACCCAAGACCCACAGCTTAGAAGGCTGTTGCTCTATCCAACTGAGCTACCGGACCGTCAGTCAAATACTATGAATAATCTTAATGTCGGGTGCAAAATTACAACTTTTTTTGCATTCACACAATAGCAATCGTCAGTTTTTTTTCATCTGTAGATACAACAGCTACCCCTTTCTTCTGTTCACTTCTTCTGCTATGTACGAAGCAACCTCGTCTGCATAAGAGTTCATCCCAAAACCTGCATCGTAGCCGAGTTCTTTGGCAAGTTCGTGCGAAATACGCGGTCCGCCGCAGATAAGTATTATTCTATGGCGCAATCCCTCTGCTTCAAGCATTTCCACGAGATCAACAAGGTTGTGAATATGCACGTCCTTTTGCGTAACCGTCTGCGACACAAGCAGGGCATCCGCTTTAAGTTCAATTGCTTTGGCGATAAACTCCTCATTTTCAACCTGCGAACCCAAATTGTACGCATCAAACATTTCATAACGCTCCAAGCCGTAATGACCTGCGTAACCCTTCATATTCATTATTGCGTCAATGCCTACTGTATGTGCATCCGTACCTGTGCTCGCTCCGATAACAACAAGTTTCCGCCCGATATTTTCGCGTATAAAATCATCGCATTGATGCATATCCATCACGCTGCTTTCCACCTTTGGTACACTGATTGAAGTGTAATCCACCGTATGAGTGCAAGTGCCATAGCAGTTGAAAAAGGTAAAACCTTCGGTAAGCTCCCTGTAAAAAACCACGTGCGGGTCGTCAAAACCCATCTTCCGCAAAAGTTGCTTTGCCGCCTCGGCTGCTTCCTCTCCAGCAGGTAAAGGCAAAGTAAAACTGACCTGTGTTTTACCGTCATTCATTGTATCTCCGTACGGTTTAATTTGCTTTAAATCAAGGGTTTTATCAAAATCCTTGCCCTCCATAGAATAAAGTCCGCCACTCATTTTTTTATCTTAGATTTATAAATTACTGTTTTAGTTTTTTGTATATTATCCTATTTTTTGTTCAAAATTCAAGATTTAGGTATAAAAAATAGAGGATTTGTAATATTTTTCATTTCTGGTTTGCTTCGCTCTTAGTAATCTGTATTTTTTAGGAACTTCTGCACCATAACATTATTTTTTTTTACAAAGATAATCTTTTTTTTCAATCAAACATTTTTGTTTCAAACAAAAATGTGTCAAATCAATTTGTAAAAATTTAGTCCTAATTCTTTCCCTTCATTTTTTCCACAAAACTGTTAAAGTACCTTCCGCTTTTTTTTGCAACGCCGTCAAGCCCCTTACCACCTGTTTTTGAGCGTTTTACATCGCCAAAAATACCTTTTTCGAGGGCGGTGAAAAGTCCTTCCCTTTCAAGCGTTTCAAGTAGAGAAATGGTGTCGTCAAGCACTTTCTTTGCCCTGCTCGTAATGATGCCATCATTACGAAAAACAATTTCATCACCAATGTTTTTCATATTATTGAAAATGTATTTGGCGTTTTCGATTGATAGAAATCGGTCGCTCATAAATGGCGTGTGAATTGCTTCTGTAGGCATTCCGAGCAATTGTAGCCCTTGATTTGTCCAAATACCGATGATGTTGAAAAGTGCATCCTGAATGTGTCCGCGAAAGATATTGCCTGTCATAAACTTGGTTGGCGGCATATATTTGAGCGGTGCTTTCGGGAAAATTTCGCGGGTCATCTGCGCTTGAGCAAGTTCATACAAAAAGCCGTTTTCGAGTGTCGGTTCCATCTCAAAAGCGTGTCCAAGCCCCATTTGTTCTTCGGTCAAACCTGCAAACAATGCAAGTTGCTCGTTAATCATATCCGATGCCAGCACGGTATGGGCTGCTTCTACCGCATCGGCAGTGGTCAAATAATTGTCTTCCCCCGTATTGATAATTACTCCTGCAAAACCGTTGATAACACGCGAAAAAAACTGGTCTATCAGCGTGCGTTGCGGATTGATGTCGCGGAAAAGGATACCATAGAGGGCATCATTGAGCATCACATCCAAACCTTCGACTGCACCCATTGCTGCAATTTCAGGCATACAAAGCCCTGAACAGTAATTACACAAGCGAATATAACGTCCGATTTCCTCACCTACTTCGTCAAGTGCCTTTCGCATTATTTTGAAATTTTCCTGCGTTGCATACGTTCCGCCAAAACCCTCAGTGGTTGCTCCGTAAGGTACGTAGTCGAGCAAAGATTGTCCTGTGGTACGGATAACTGCAATAATATCAGCACCCTGCCGAGCTGCCGCCTGTGCCTGAACAACGTCCTCGTAGATGTTGCCAGTAGCCACAATCACGTAAAGATATGGCTTTGTGCCCTCCCCTATTGTGTTGAGATAGTGCTGACGGCGGGCTTTCCTCTCATTTATTCGACAAATTGCCTGAAAAACAACAGGCTGCAAAACCTCTTGAATTTCCTGCTCCGAATGTATGATTAATTTGGTGATTTCAATCTCATTATCAGTAACTTTCTCCGCAATCTGCTGCGGCATCAAGCCTGTTTCTACCATTGCATTGCCGAGAAAAAACATAATGCCTTCACCCAGCACACCGCCGTGTTTGAGTTCATCCACCAGCATATTGGGCAGCGGCACGCCGTTTTGGTCAACGCCATCTACTCCGAGCAGACGGCATATAGTCCTCTCCACTGCAACGGTAGTGTATTGTTCCACAAACAACTGCACATCTTTAGCAATATTTTTTGCGTGTTGCTTAGCCATCGCAACTTTCTTAAAATCAAGGTTAAGTTTGGAATTAGTCATATATAGTTTTTTTTTATTAGCGTTAGGTAAAATTAATAATTAAATGTGCAAAAAATAAATAACTTGTAATGTTTTTAATTTCCTGATTACTTCGTTCCTCGCAATAACGAAGTCCAAGAGCAATTCATAATCTGCTGACGCGAACTTGCAGTCCGTGCCTCACGATACTCAACGGGCTACAAGCCCGCACCAACGAGGGTTGTGAGTTTTATAAAATCTCACCGTCCCTCACTATTTTTAAATTTTTATCTTCAAAAGTATCAACCGAAAAACTATCTTGCACCTTTTGGGTTTGCCTGTTAAAAATTACTATGTTTAAGCCGCGCCCATACCTTGAATAATTCTTGCCGTCCACAGCAATAATAGAATTTGGTCCATAAGGCACAGTATTCGTCCCCCCTGAAAGAATAAACACAGGCATTCCTTTCAATTTATGAAACATACTGCGTTCGGGCAACCAAAGAACAAACAACGTTAGTAGCAAAATTGTCATTTTTGTAGCAATTACATACTTTCCAGGCAAGCTGTTCTCTAACTTTTTCACAACATCGGCAAAGCAACAAAGCACTATCGGCATCGTTATCAGTATGAAAATTGTCCAGAAGACCTGCTTCTTATACCCTCCCGCCATCAAAAGCGAGTTAGGTGTGAAATGCACATAAAATCGGTAATCAACAAACTCCCCTCCCAAATAAAGCGACAGTAGTTGCAACACAAAAAACACAACAAACAATATTGCTGACATCCACTTCAAAACCTTACTTTTGAAAAGTGAAATTATAATTACAGTTGATAAAATATAGAGTATTAATGAAATAACTGCCATTTTTATATAAAATTGTTAATTGTTAATTCAATATGGGAATGCTTTTTTTGTCTGTGCAAAGGTACAAACATTTTTTCAAATAGAAATGTGTAGTTTGAAATTTTCATTGTGCCGGTTTGGTTTTAAAATTTAAAGTATAACCGTTTTTTGGAACACAATCATATCCTTCATCATTAAAAGAGTGATGTGTTAATTTTTAACATTTTATTGTAACTAATTAATTTACAGATGTTTATTTGTTAAAATTGATTTTTTGATTTGAAAAAGTCAAAAAATAATTCATTTTCAACATATTTCTCCCTTAAATTTTGCTTAACGGAACTAAAAAAACTGCAATAAATGCAACATCTTTTGCAAAAAGGAATATGAATGTTGAGCATTTTTAATAAAAGGATTTCTTGTTTTTAAAGTCTATTTCAATTTGATATTAATGGTTATGTCGCTGTTAATCAGAAAAGAACATGTCTTGAAATCGGGTTTACTCGGTTTGTAGATATTATTACTGAGTCCGTATTTTTCTTTCGGAATCCCCAAAAAATTATTGTCCAACTGCTTATTTTCGTTTATGTCCTGATAAACCGTTACGGCATACATTCCTTTCGGTAAGTTTGGAAACGTTACCGTCATAGTTTTGTCTGTAATTTTTACGTCCTGTGATTTGAAATGAACATCAGGGAAATCTTTGGCATTATTGAACAATTTGACAATCAGATTGCTTTTAATGTGTTCAATATTTTCTACTTTGACAGTTAACGTTTGTGCCGATAACAAGCCTGTATCTAATGCAAAAAAGCATATATATGCGATTAGTTTTATTGGTTTCATCCGGTTATAATTTTATTGTGTATTTTCTGTACCCCTTCCTTTGGACAGTTTTTAGAACTTTGTTAAACAATTAATTTATTAAATTTTCTTTTCAAAAGAAGTAGTAAAAAAATCACCTCTCCCTGAAAAGTTTTTTTATGTTTTTTCTAATGCGAAGTTACAACTTTTTTACAACATTTCAATTAACTACAAATTATTTTCGTAAACTCTTACAGTACATTGATAATCAAGTAATTGGCGCGGCAGCTTCGTATTGTAAAATGTTGCATATTCCCTAACTCCTGCATAAAGTCTAAGGTATAGTTTTTTCCGTAGCACTTTGCAACTATGCGGAGGCAGGTGACTCCGCAGGCCATAGCGTCAAGTTGGGAGTAGTGAGGAAATTTTATACGGCTCATTTTTCATTTTTAACTTCTTCTTCGGGTTTTGAGAAATAACCTAATTTTTTAAGTTCCAAATGTATTGATAACCACTCGCTTATATGGTTTTTATGAGTAATGCAAACATCGTTGCAGCCACCCTCAAACTCATTTTCTATTCTCTGAATAGGGCATCCTCCTGCGCACATCGGCAAATATGAACATTCGATACGCTCTTGATTTGCCAATGGATCTGCGCCATAAAGGTTTCGGTGTAACTCTATTTGATTTGTTACTATCACATTGCCATCTTTACCAAGTTTACCGACAGCATATTTTTTGTTACCAATAACTTCCCAGCACTGATAAACATAACCTTCCGGGTCAATAGCAAAAGTATTTTTATTTCTTATTGCGCATTCATAAGTCATATTAGTTTCATATGCTAGCCAATAGGTAGAAATTTTATGATTATTCCATAAATCAATGGAGAATAGAGCGCAATCATTATTGTTTAAGAAATTAGAATCTGTATATATTTTTTGTTTTTATTTCTGTCTTTGACAATGCCGGGATACAGACCTATTTTTCCTCCTGCACACCTGTTTTGTATGAAATTATGCAAATCAACATATTCCGCAGCATTTTTTTTACTTGTATTAATTCTAATATTTAACTTGTAATGCACAAGTAAAATGCTTGTATCACACAGGTTGCAGACTGAGGATTTTTTTTATATCTTTCTTCTATAAATTCAATCCACTATCCCCAATACAAGCCCACAATTGTATCAAATTCTTGCTACAGGGCATAACATCCCTTACCCGCGCAAGCGGGGAAAGCGAGTCTTCGCCTTAA
>JAITNR010000220.1 GCA_031290375.1 Prevotellaceae bacterium
CTTTGCACTTTGGCAATCGGGGCAGTAAAGAGTAATTTTTATTTTCATACAACAAAATTAACACTTTTTCCCTGATTGTCAATCTTTTATAACAGCATACTTTTTATAACACTACCAATTATTTTATACCAAAGCGAGATTAAAAATGGTGATAAAAATGAGATTGCGGGCTTGACCCGCAATGACGTAAATAACCTTGTATAGCGGACTTATTTTATTTTGATATAACTTGTAACGTTTTTAATTTCCGGATTGCTTCGTTCCTTGCAATGACGTATTGCGCTTGGATTTCGCGTCATTGCGAGTTACGACCCGCAACCGCAATGACGGGTATTTGGAAGTGATTTGGATATTAGATACGATACAGCATTGTAAACAAAATTTACTACACCTGACCGGTAATCCCAAACGCCTGCCTCAACTGCTCAACATAATCCAACTTTTCCCACGTAAATAACTCTACTTCAATTTGTTTGTCTTCTTCATACGGAGAAGAAAATACTTTAGAAACCGTTCTTGGCTTTCGTCCTACGTGTCCGAACGAGGCAGTCTCGAGATAAATCGGATTGCGAAGTTTTAACCTCTTTTCAATGGCAAATGGACGTAAATCAAAAATACTTTTGATTTTTTCACTTATTTGAGCATCAGACAGTTGCACTTTCGATTTGCCGAAAGTACTTACATAAATGCTCACAGGTTCTGCAATGCCGATGGCGTAGGATATTTGTACCAAAATCTCGTCTGCAATGCCTGCTGCAACCATATTTTTAGCAATATGACGAGCCGCATACGCTGCGCTTCTGTCCACTTTTGAGGGGTCTTTGCCACTAAAAGCACCGCCGCCGTGAGCACCTTTCCCGCCGTAAGTATCAACGATAATTTTTCTGCCCGTCAGCCCTGTATCGCCGTGAGGACCGCCAATAACAAACTTGCCTGTCGGATTGACATAAAGTATCACGTTACTATCCAAATACTTGGCAAACAAAGAGTTTTCATTAAAAACTTTAGGCAAAAGAATAGTTTTGACATCGTTTTTAATGGTTTGTAGCATCTTTTGGTCTGTATCAAACTCATCGTGTTGAGTAGAAACCACGATTGTATGAATCCGTTGCGGATAGTCATTGTCGCCATACTCAATTGTTACCTGTGATTTGGCATCAGGACGAAGATATTTCATAACTTTACCCTCTTTGCGTATCTGCTCCAATTGAAACAGAATTTCGTGCGAAATATCAAGCGAAAGAGGCAAAAAATCAGGTGTTTCGTTAGTGGCATAACCAAACATCATTCCCTGATCACCCGCTCCCTGCTCTTCGACATTACTTCTATCAACGCCTCTGTTAATATCGGGCGACTGCTCGTGAATAGCCGACAGAATGCCGCACGAATTGCCGTCAAACATATATTCGCTACGGTTATAGCCAATGTTGTTGATAACCTTTCTCACTGTGGTTTGAATATCAACGTATGCCTGCGATTTGACTTCACCGCCCACAACAACCTGTCCTGTGGTTACAAACGTTTCACAGGCAACTTTTGAATTTTCATCAAAAGCAAGAAACTGGTCAAGAATTGCATCTGAAATCTGGTCTGCAATCTTGTCTGGGTGTCCGCTTGACACCGATTCGGATGTAAATAAATAAGCCATAATAATTTTAGATTTAGATTTTATATTTTTTGATTAATTTTTTTTATATAACAGTCTATTAAAAACAAAAATTCTGACAAAATTAACTTCTATCAGAAAAGCGGAATATAAGCAATACACTAACCATCAGGGTTTTAGCATTTTTTATTGTGGTTGCAAGCATACAAATCTTTCCACTTTTCTTTATTGTGCAAAGGTAATATCTTTTTTTTAATCTGCCAAATATTTTTTGATTTTTTAGTTTTTTTGCAATAAGCTGAAAATCAATTGAATGGAAGAAGAAAAAGGGGACAAATGGCTAATACTCTAAGACACAAAAAATAAACATTTTATATCCCATATATTTTTCATTGCTTAACAAAAAATTTCCAAAATTCCCAAACTACGATGCCCGCAGCAACACTTACATTTAGAGAGTGCTTTGTGCCAAATTGCGGAATTTCAATGCAATCATCACACAAATCTATCACGTTCTGTTGAACACCACGCACCTCATTTCCGAAAATTACGACACACTTTTCGCCTTCTTTTATACGAAAATTGTCAAGCATACTGCTCTGCTCTGTCTGCTCTACTGCAAAAAGTTTATACCCCTGATGTTTGAGTTCCACCAACGGTTCAACAGTGTCTTGAAAATAAACCCAATCAACAGAGAACTCGGCACCCAACGCCGATTTGTGTATCTCTGCGTTCGGCGGAACAGCAGAAATCCCACACAAGATAACCCTCTGAACGCAATAGGCATCGGACGTGCGAAACACCGAACCAACATTGTGCAAACTCCTTACATTGTCCAGAACCACAATCAGAGGAATTTTCTCTCCATTTTTAAATTCCTCTATGGTAACTCTTTTAATATCTTCTGTATTAAGTTTTCTGCGCATATTTTGTTGTGCAAAATTACTGCAAAAAATTAAAAAATAAAGTTTTCCAATGGCAAAACCATAATACTCTCTGCCCCAAGTGTTTGCAGGTGTGCTTTCATGTCCCAAAGTTGTTTTTTGTCAATAATTAATTGAAAAACAGCATTTTGATTGTTTATATCGGACATAACCATTAAACTGTTATCTAATTGAGAAAGAGTTTTTTGCAGTTGTTTTATATTTTTCATTTTTGCCGTAATACGCAACATTTTTTTTCCAAAAGCATTTTGTACCGAAGAAATTCTGTCTAATAGTTCGTCTAAAAACATCTGTTTTGCAGGAGACAGATTTTGGTTTGCTATTAGTAGGGGGCTGCTCTGCAACACTGTTTCAACCTCTTTCAACCGACTGTTCTTAGGTTGAACAACATTGAGAACGGCATCTGCCAAGCCCAATATAACGCTATTTTCGGTATCCTGTGGACAATTTACTGTCAAAACACGAATATTTTTCCCCTTAAAAAAAGAAGTTGCTATATTTGGAAAAGGAGTTGCGATTTTCTTACCTGACAAAGAGTCTAATCCGTTATATTTAAAGTTGTTATTGACAGAAATAGAAAGATTTGTCTTTGAAGAATTAAATTTATGTACAGTGTTGAACCGCAACGAACTCTCTTTGACATGATGCTCTCCAACTATCCCAACATCCTGAATACCAGTGCTTATAGAGGATATAATTTGAGCGTATGACATCATGCTTATTTGAGCAGGAAAATCTTCGGAAAAAACAATGGCACCTCTCTCAGAAAATTCAAACCGAACTCCTGCCGCAACCAACTGCTCCACAGTTTGCTTTGTAAAATTATCCTCGTAAGGAATTGCTATTTTTAACATTCAGGTATTTATAAAACATTCTCAATTTTCTATCAGTCTCAGGTTATTTAAGCAAAAAAATGCTGTGCCACAAAGATACAACATTTTTTTGAATTTTCTATTGCTGTGAAAATTACCATGTTTGATAGATTCTACCTGCAAAGTTATAAACTTTTGGTTAATAAATTCAGGGGCGAACAAAACATTAACACTTTTCTTGGTCTTTTGTTTAAAATACATTGATAATTTAATAATTTTTCATCCTCACTTTTGACGATTAAGAGGGAATCACCAACTCGGCAGTCGCGACGCATTAGAATGGATTCTCGACCAGTACAAGGAAAGTAAACCAAAAGACTCTACCATTG
>JAITNR010000244.1 GCA_031290375.1 Prevotellaceae bacterium
TTGGACAAAAAAATCATTATGCGAGTCCTTGGCGTCCAAACGAAAAAAAATGTTAAGGGAATAGAATGGTGGATGGAATATTTTATATATAATATAACTCATTTATGCCACCCCACCCTAAAGGGTACAAACACCTGCAATGACACTGAATTGCTTCGCTCCGTTCGTAATGACGCGAAGTCCAAACACAATGCGTCATTGCGAGGGACAAAGCAGTCAAGGAATTAAAAACGTTACAAGTTATACCAAAATAAAATAAGTCCGCTGTACAAAGTTGCTTACGTTATTCCGCAATCTCATTTTATCATAATTTTTAATATCACTTTGGCATTATTTATTTTTCATTCCTTAACAGAATGTTCTATTGTCTGTTTCTAAATTTTGTCTTTCAATGCCAGTATCCTTTGCATTTCGTTAAACACAATCATATAACCTTCATCAACGCCCATACCCGGCTTTGCAAGGTATTGGACAGGTTGAGTAGCCATTGCAACATGAGCACAGATTTCGGCAGAGCGGTTGGTTTCGTTGCAAGTGCCGCCCAGATACGCACCCATTCCGTGTTTTTGGCAGTGGATAACAGCTTCGATTGAGTTGTTGATACCACCCAGGTCGGGAGTCTTGATTTGTGCCATGTGTCCCGATTTGTGAGTTGTGAAATCAACGATGTCTTCAAGAGTGTTGCACCATTCGTCAGCCACAATTTCTACTTTGCTGCCTTTTTTGTCCAAAAGTTCGCATATTACTTTAAGTGCCTGAATTTGAGCCTCTCTTTCACCCATATCAACCGGTCCTTCAATTCTGAGGTGGAACGGAGCGGCAACAGCCTCCAGAGAGGCGATGTAAGAAGCAACAGCCTCCATGTCGTTGTTGAATACGATACCCAATGTGCCATAAACGTCCATGTGGAAAACAGGATTATAGGTTTCGTAAGGCTTGTTGGTCAAAATTCTGTCCCTGAGCCATTCTATGTAGGCAACGATTTTTTCGCCCTTCAAACCAACTTTCTCTTCAACGTGGTTGAACAGAGCATGAGGAAGTACGTCCGCACCTTTCATAATCATCTTGTCGGCGTTCATATAGCGGTCGTCACCTGATTGCGAAAATATAGGGATAATTTTGTCGGCAATCTGCGTACCATACTCCATAGCAATGATTTGAGCCATAAGTTTTCCCTTGCTTTTTGCCACTGCATCAAGGCAAGCCTGAGTAACGCCGTAGCGAATAGCCGTGTGAAACTGTTTTCCCGTTTTTGCATCAACATATTTGTCTACTCTGTCAGCCATTTCTCTGAAAGTGGTGATGTCTTTGCCTTTGTACATCGGGACAATCTCCTTTTCTATAACAGGAATAAAGTCTTTTGCCAGGAAAAGCGGGTCTCTTCCGCCTGCCCCCGAATATTGCACCGCAGCACAGTCGCCATAGGCAACGGAGCCGTTTTCCAGTACCATCATTACACTGATAGCTTCTCCTGCCTGACGAACTGAGGTAAAACCCTCAGTTACAGGCTTTCCTCCGTAAAAAGCACCATCGTTTTTAGCACCTTGCTTGATAGCCTTCTGATCGTCAAAGAAAAAACCTGTTTTTCCGGGTGAACACAAAATTTCTACAATTTTCATATTTTTATTTATTTTTTTAGATAATTTCTGATTGTTATTTGTCTTTATGAAAGTGAATGTAATTATTTTACTTCTGAATAATCCTTTGAATATCTGAGATGTTGCTGAGCATAACCCTCCGTATAATCAATTTTCAGGTCAATAAAATTGCCATTTTTGTCCAGAACAGGGGTATAAACGGGATTAACAAAGCCCTTGTATGGCTTGATATTGAGGTGTGCATACCTGTCGCGAATTTCCTGATTTACAGCCTTATCAATCTTAACCCCATACTTTTCGACAAGGTTCATAGCACCTTTGTAGTTGCCTATGGATTTAATTTTCTGAATTTCAGCCAAAAGTTCGCCAAGATGTTTTTGCACAAGTTTATAATCGTTTATAACTACAAAATGCTCATTATCACGCACTTTGATTTCTATTGCCCTGTCTTCCTTTGATTTGTCAAGCACCCAAGATGCAATCAGCTGGCGATTTCTCATGTGTGCCTCCTCGATATTATTGCCGGGAATAATTCTAGTTAACTGAGTAAGTAATCCATTCGTAAAATATGAGTAATATTCGGCTTTATATGCGTCGGGTTCGGGCAAAAGTCCAAGTTCTACCATTTTTGGATGAGCCATAAAATACAGTCCGAACAAATCGGCACGAGCCTCCTCAATTGTAGAGCCGTAGGCTTTAAGAGCGTCAGGGTCAACGCCCGGCAACAGTTTGCCTGAGGCGTGTCCGAGACATTCGTGCAGGTCGGTATGCAGATTATTGGTCATATTACCATACTTGCTCACCAAATCAACCTCATTTTCAGACCAGTAAAATTCTTGCGAAAAGCCGTTGCCTTTTGCAGCCTCGTTATAAGCCTCAGTAATATTTTCAATTGTAACCGATTTTGAGCCGTGAGCGGCACGTATCCAGTTGGAATTGGGCAGGTTGATACCAATCGGAGTAGTTGGGTAACAATCGCCTGCAAGAATGGCAACAGTGATAACTTTTGCCGAAACACCCTTGACCTCCTCTTTCTTGAAACAGTCATCTACAGGCGAATTATGCTCGAACCATTGGGCATTGTTGCTTATAATTTCGGTGCGTTTGGTTGCCTCCATATTTTTGTAATTTACAAGTGCCTCCCAACTTGCCTTCATGCCGAGCGGGTCGCCATAACTTTCGGTAAAACCGTTTACAAAATCCAACTTGGAGTCAAGGTCTTTAACCCAAAGGATTGCATAGGCATCAAAAGTTTTCAAATCGCCTGTCCGATAGTATTCGACAAGTTTTTCAATTACAGCCTTTTGGGCGTCATTTTCAGCAACTTTTGCTGCCTTTTCGAGCCAAAAAACTGTTTTTTCGATGGCAGCAGAATACAGTCCGCCAACTTTATAAACGTCTTCAACAATTTGTCCGTTACGTTTAACCAATTTGCTGTTTAAGCCATAAGATATTGGTTCTGTGTCTGTTGTGTCTTTTAGGTTTGCATAAAAATCTTCTGCTTCCTGTTGCGTAACGCCATCATAATAGTTGCCTGCCGAAGTTGCAATCAAATCCACACCTGCCTCCTGATTGGTTCTTTTTTTGGCAATTTCGGGGTTGAAAATCACAGGCGTAATTTCTGCCAAAAGAGCATCAACACTCTGCTTTTCGCCAAGTTTTAATGCCTCAACAGGAACATTTTTAACTTCGTTTACAAAATAATCCTGTGCAAAGTGCGGAGTAAACTTATCTCCGCCGTAATGGTGATGGATGCCATTGGAAACCCACATTTCTTTCAAATAGAGTTCCAAGCCTTTGAAGTTTTCCGAAGTTGTGTCCTTCGTGTTTGCGTAAATTGCCTCCAAAGTACGTCTGACAGGCAAATTATACTTGCAGTTCTGGTCATAAATGATGTCCCTGCCTTGCAATGCTGCCTCTGTCAGGCAGTAGAGCAGTTCCTTTTGTTGAGTCGAAAGTTGCTCAATATCAGGTACTCTATAGCGAAGAATACCCATATCGGCAAATTCTTCAACCTTGTAGTTAAACTCATCGATTGATGGAGTATTCAACTCCGACTGATAAGGCTTTTCCTTACACGAAAAAAATGTTAATACTGTCATAGCAATGATTACTGAAATTACTGATTTTTTCATAAAAATATTTTTATTAATTATTAAAATTTTCTGTTGAAATACAACAAGTTGGCATAAATACTTATGAGTTGCAAATTTACATTAAATTTTTGAATTATACCAAAATGAGATAAAATAAGTCCGCAGAAAACGCATTCACTGTTCATTTTTTATTGATAAGCAATTCTTTTAAATCCAATAATCTTTAGTCTGTCAAAATAAAAATCATTTCAAAATAAACATTTCGGTAGGCGTGAGTCTGGGTAGCGGGATAAGCAGTTTTGGGGTGATTTGCTTCTCTGTGAGTGCCTTGCTGACGGTTTGGTAGGCGAGTTCGGGAGTGTTGTTTTCGCCGCTTATGTGGCACAAAAAGACATGGGACAGGTTTTTGTGCCAGTTATCCGCCAAAAAATGCGCTGTATGCTCGTTGCTCAAATGCCCTGTATGCGAATTAACCCGCTGTTTCAGGTTATAAGGATAAGGTCCGTTTTTAAGCATCTCTTTGTCATAATTTGTTTCAATTACCAGAAAATTGGCTTTGAGAATCTGGTCGGCAACTTCCTTGCTTATAAAGCCCAAATCGGTGGCGATAACCAATGTCTTGCCGTCATACGAAATGGCGTATCCAACGCTGTCAGAGGCATCGTGGCTCGTAGGGAACGACTGAATGGTAAAATCCCTTATCGTTACCGGCTCACATTTCTTGAACAGGCGGCTGCTGGATGCCAACTTCGGCTCTGTAGTATGGTTACGGTTAATTCCATCTATTATCTCCTTTGTGGAGTAGATTGGAATATTGTGTATTTCGCCCAACACACCTGCATATTTGATGTGGTCGGTATGGTCGTGAGTTATAAAAACGCCGTAAATATTTTCCAACGCAATGTTGTTCTCTTTCAAGGTACGCCTAACAGTGCGGCAATTAACCCCCGCATCGAAAAGAAAGCCGTAATGTTCTGTTCCTACGTAATAACAGTTGCCACTGCTGCTGCTGCCGATACTCAAAAAGCGAAGGGTACTCATTCTGTTTTATTTTTTATAACCTGCAAAAGTAATATTTTTTTTAATACGTGATACTGTTTTTTATGAAACGAGGACAACGTTGGCTAAAACTTTTTTTGAGGTGCTGATTTTTTGCAGATGAACAATGAATAGAGAGAACGCTTTCACTGTTCATTATTAATCTTCTTTTTTGTTGGTCAGTAGTGAAAAAAAATGTAATTTTGCAATCGTAATACCAGACATTAACACCAAGTGAAATTGTTGATAATTATTCAGCATAGAAATCCATAAATAATAAATAAGCAGATGTTTGAAAATCTTAGTGAAAGGCTTGAACGCTCTTTTAAAATTCTGAAAGGGCAAGGCAGAATTACCGAAATCAATGTAGCAGAAACACTTAAAGACGTGCGCAAAGCGTTGCTTGACGCAGACGTTAATTACAAAATTGCAAAAACTTTTACCGATACCGTAAAAAATAAGGCATTGGGTATGAATGTATTAAACGCAATCAAGCCCAATGAGTTGATGATTAAGATTGTTCATGATGAGTTGGCTCTGTTAATGGGCGGCGAGCAGTCGGAACTCAAACTCAAAGGTTCACCTGCTGTGGTTTTGATGTCAGGCTTGCAGGGTTCGGGTAAAACAACTTTTTCGGGCAAACTTGCCAATATGCTCAAAAGCAAAAAAGGCAAACAGCCTTTGCTTGTGGCGTGTGATGTGTACCGCCCCGCCGCTATTGAACAGTTGAAAATGCTTGGCAGTCAGATAAATGTGCCTGTTTATTGCGAAGAAGAAAACAAAAATCCTGTTGATATTGCAAAAAATGCTATTGGCTTTGCAAAGAAAAACAACTACGATACGGTTATAATCGACACCGCCGGACGTTTGGCTATTGACGAGCAGATGATGAATGAGATTGCCAACATCAAAAAGGCAATTAAACCTGAGGAAATTCTCTTCGTGGTCGATGCAATGACAGGGCAAGATGCTGTGAATACTGCTAAGGAATTTAATGACAGACTCGATTTTGACGGCGTTGTGCTTACCAAGCTCGATGGCGACACAAGGGGTGGTGCGGCTATTTCTATTCTTTCGGTGGTGAGCAAACCTATTAAGTTTGTTGGAACAGGCGAAAAACTTGATGCGATTGATGTTTTCTATCCCAATCGTATGGCAGACAGGATTTTGGGAATGGGCGATGTAGTGTCGCTGGTAGAGAAGGCGCAAGAGCAATATGACGAAGTAGAGGCGAGAAAACTTTTCAAAAAGATTGCAAAAAGACAATTTGGGTTCGACGATTTTTACACGCAAATTCAGCAAATCAAAAAGATGGGCAACATCAAGGATTTGGCGTCAATGATACCCGGAGTAGGCAAAGTGTTGAAAAACACTGATGTGGATGAAAAGTCATTTACCGTTACTGAGGTGATTATTCAGTCGATGACACCGTTTGAAAGGGCAAATCCGTCCTGTTTGAACGGCAATCGCAAAATCAGGATAGCAAAAGGATCTGGACGCAACATTCAGGAAGTAAATAACCTGATAAAGCAGTTTGAGCAGATGCAAAAAATAATGAAAAAGGTTCAGACTCAGGGCATAAAGGGAATGCCCAATATCATACCCCAGAGAAAATAACAGGGAATCGCAGTAACCGACAGCTACTACCTCGAACCTTGCAAAAACTCTTTTCTTTTTCCTGCAAAGAGTTCAAATTTCCAGTATTCGCAAGGCAATTCGCCGTTCATAAGTTTGATTTTTCTTGCGGGTTTGAGTCCCATATTCTGCAAATATTCTACGTTGGAACAGATAACCCACGCACTTTTTCCATTGCAACGGTGTTTGAACGTTTGCCCTATCTGGCTGTAAAATCCGAGCAAATCTTCCTCTTTCAACCGCTCGCCATAGGGCGGATTGGTTACAATCAAACCTGCATCAGAGGCAGGCTCAAAGTTTGCTATCGAACATTTTTTGACCTCGACATAACGGTTCACGCCTGCCGATTTGATATTGTCTGTTGCAGTTGAAACAGCGTTTGGAGAAAGGTCGCTGCCATAGATTTTGAACTTAAATTCTCTTTCCATACTGTCGTCATTATACAGATTATCAAAGAGTTCTCTGTCAAAATCGTTCCATTTTTCAAATTGAAAACTTTTGCGAAACAATCCGGGTGGTATGTTCAGAGCAATCAGGGCAGCCTCAACAAGTAACGTGCCCGAACCGCACATGGGGTCGTAGAAGTCCGATTGTCCTTCCCAGCCTGCCAAAAGCAACATACCTGCCGCCAAAGCCTCATTAATGGGTGCTTGCGTATTGCCCACACGATAGCCGCGTTTGTGCAGGCTGTCGCCCGAACTGTCAAGCGACAGCGTACAACGGTTTTGAGCAATGTGAATGTTTATCATCACATCGGGGTTTGTCAGCCGTACAGACGGGCGTTTTTCGTACTTCTCGGAAAAATAGTCGGCAATGGCATCCTTAATCCGGTACGAAACAAATTGTGAGTGTCGAAATGTATCAGAATAGACCGTTGAGTCTATAGAGATAGTCTGATTGACAGACATATAATCTTCCCAATTTATTTTTTTAACCGCCGCATAAATTTCGTCCGCATCTTTTGCGTTGAAAGTATGAATAATTTTCAGCACGCGAGAAGCGGTTCTAAGAGACAGGTTTGCTCTGTACATCAGCTTCATGTCGCCTGAAAATGATACTGCACGCCGTTCTTTATTAATGTTTTTTGCTCCAAGTTTTTGCAGCTCCTGCTCCAAAACTTCCTCCAAGCCCAAAAATGTTTTAGCAACAAAGTTCATCAGTTTATGTAAATATATTTTTTGCAAAAGTAATTAAAAAAAATCAAAAAGAGGGCTTGAAAAATAAATTTGCATAATTAAAAAATTCGGTAGTGTTATCCAAAGTATGCTATTTTAAACAAATCCATAGTTAATATAAAAGAACGCCAAGTCAAAAGCTTTGAAATGATTGAATAATTTTTTGGAAAAACAGCAAGTTT
>JAITNR010000248.1 GCA_031290375.1 Prevotellaceae bacterium
CTTCCTTATTTTTAGTGTCATAAATTTTTGAATGATTGATTTTGAGCGACTTAAGTATCTGTGAAATTCATATTAGGATTGAGAAAATATATTAAAAAAGCTCATTTATGCCACCCCACGCTACAGGTTACAAAAACGGTTCTTTGCCCCTGTACGACGCGGCTGCTCTTTCTGTTTTGCTTTTCTTGCCGGCAGCGGGCTACCGAGACAGCAGTGGCGAACAGCACAACGTAGGCAACTACGGCTACTACTGGAGCAGTACGGTTAGCGGGGCGTACTCGCACTACTTGTTCTTCCTCAGTACGAACGTCTATCCGAGCAGCAACAACAACAGAGTGCCGGCTTTAGCGTGCGTTGTGTAGCAAACTGAATCCTTAAGTTTCCTTTAAAGGCTATAAGAGCATTATAGCTTTTAAAGCCCTTAAGGGAACACTGACAAAGCAATATTTTATGATTATCCGTATAACGTCCTGATAGCGTTCGTCATTGCGGGCTTGACCCGCAATGACGGTGCTTTTGTCCCTTTTCAGGTAAATATACGACAGTCATATTGTGTTACGGTGCGCCTTATTCATTGTTAATTATGCAAACATAAATAGTTCCTCAAAAAAAGATTTAGCCGAATATTCCTCAAAAAAAATCAGTCCCCGAAATAATGTTTTAGCCGCTTATTAAAAAAAAAATCTTACCTTTGCAGAAGTATTTATAAAGTTATTTTTATGAGTTTAAATATTATTGTTTTAGCAAAGCAGGTGCCTGATACGCGCAATGTTGGCAAAGACGCTATGAAAGAGGACGGCACAGTTAATCGTGCTGCTTTGCCTGCTATTTTTAATCCGGAAGACCTTAATGCACTCGAACAGGCATTGAGAATAAAGGACTCCAATCAGGGATCTACCGTTGTGTTGCTCACGATGGGTCCCGGACGTGCTGCCGAAATCATTCGCGAAGGCTTGTATCGTGGAGCAGACAGCGGTTACTTACTCACAGACAGGGCTTTTGCTGGTGCTGACACTCTGGCAACTTCTTATGCCTTGTCAATGGCAATCCGCAAAATAGGCAAATATGACATTATCATCGGCGGGCGACAAGCTATTGACGGCGACACCGCCCAGGTTGGACCACAGGTAGCAGAAAAACTCGGCTTGAACCAAATCACTTATGCCGAAGAGATTGAGAAAATAGAGAAAGATGAAATCATCGTCAAACGCCGTCTGGAACGCGGTATAGAAACGGTCAGGGGCAAACTGCCGATTGTGGTTACTGTCAATGGAAGTGCCTGCGAATGTCGCCCAAGAAATGCCGTTTTTGTGCAAAAATACAAGTATGCCAAAACACCCACCGAGCAGAGAGATACTGAGCAAAACACTTTTGCCGAGTTGTTTAAAACACGTCCCTATCTGAATCTGAACGAATTGAGTGTGGCAGACGTTAGTGCTGATGTTACCTTGTGCGGACTTTCGGGTTCGCCTACCAAGGTAAAATCCATTGAAAGTGTCGTTTTTCAAGCAAAAGAGGGCAAAACAATGGATTCCTCCGACTCTTCTATCGAAGAATTAATAAAAGAATTGATTGTAAATCACACAATTGGTTAAATTAATCGCAAGTTTGTGATGTCTATAACAATGTTATCAAGGAAAAATTGAAGAATTTTATAAATTTTCACAAACTCTGTTAACTTAATAATATAAAGAAACAATGAATAATTTATTTGTATATTGCGAAATAGAGGATTTGATTGTTGCAGACGTAAGTTTGGAACTTTTAACCAAAGGTCGTGCATTGGCAAACACTTTGGGTTGCAAATTGGAAGCGGTGGCTATTGGTGAAAATTTGGGCAAAATCGCCGAGCAGGTTTTCCCTTATGGTGTTGATGTTCTGCATCTTTTTGATGATTACAGGCTGTTTCCATACACTTCGTTACCTCACACTTCGATTTTGGTAAAACTTTTTTCAGAACAAAAACCGCAAATTGCCCTTATGGGAGCAACCTCTATTGGGCGGGATCTGGGACCGCGTGTTTCCTCTGCATTAGGCAGTGGTTTGACTGCCGACTGTACTTCACTCGAAATAGGCGACCACGAAGATAAAAAAGAGGGTAAGATCTACAAAAATCTGCTCTATCAGATTCGTCCCGCTTTTGGCGGAAACATTGTTGCGACTATCGTCAATCCCGAATGTCGTCCGCAAATGGCTACCGTTCGTGAGGGCGTGATGAAAAGGGAATTTTTTAATCCAAATCACAAAGGCGAAATTAAAACGTATAAAGTATCTGATTATGTGAGTGCTACCGACTTTGCGGTAACAGTTATCGACCGTCAGATAGAGAAAAGCAAAAACAATCTCAAATCGTCTCCGATAATAGTAGCGGGCGGTTACGGTGTTGGCTCGAAGGAGAATTTTCAATTGCTCTACGATTTGGCTTCGGTAATCGGAGCCGAGGTAGGCGGTTCGCGTGCGGCTGTTGATGCAGGTTTTACCGAACACGAGCGTCAGATAGGTCAAACAGGCATTACCGTTCGCCCCAAACTGTACATCGCGTGCGGTATTTCGGGGCAAATTCAACATATTGCAGGTATGCAGGAAAGTTCGATTATCATCTCAGTCAATGCCGACCCAAACGCCCCTATCAACACTATTGCCGACTACGTTATCAACGGCAACATCGAAGAAGTTTTGCCAAAAATGATTAAGTATTATAAGAAAAACAGTAAGTAGAAATGTAGCGTGAGAGTAATATGTAAATACACAGTGTGCGTATGAATACATTATTTGGAAAAGAATACAAATATGTAAATGGGAATTTAATTTGATTCATTCGGAACGACTGCCGAAAAATTCTTTTTACATTCCAACAACAAATAAAACGGTTGACGTTAAATGTGTTTTTCAGATTTGGAGTAAAAACCACAAGTCTGAAAAAGAGGAATTTAGTTGGTATAACAATCGACATAAAGGGCCATTTGGCGATGTTGTAAAATTTACACGGTTTCATTGGCAAAGAAGCGGGAATGTGGCAGAGAATGGATTTTTAACAAAAAGGCAGATTTCTACATTTCGTCTACTTTTCACAAAGATATTTCGATTGTAAAATCGTTTGATGAGGTGAAATACAAATCGGGGGCGGCAATAGTTTTTACCACACAAGATACTGAAATTAAACAATATAAAAAATATTTTTGGGAAAACCGACTGGATAAAATATGCAACTTTGGTAACAAATTCCTGTTATCATATCGGAAAATCAAATATTTTTGAGGTATTAGGAGATCATTCCGAATTATTAAAAAATAAAAATCAATTTGCATTGTATTGTTAGAACAATTAAATAAAGTTTTAAATAAATAAAAAGAAGATATGGCTAATTTTTATACAGAAACAGCAGCGTTAAAACGCCAACTGAGCCACCCGCTTATGAGGCGAATTGTAGAACTTAAAGAGAGAAATTTTGCCGACAGGGACAGATTTGACTATGCACCGCAAAACTTTGAAGATGCATTGGACAGTTACGATAAAATTTTGGAAATTGCAGGGGAAATTTGCGGGGAAATTATTGCCCCAAACTCCGAAAACGTTGACCGCGAAGGTCCCGTTTTGCACAATGGACGTGTTACTTACGCCGAACAGACGAAAGAAAACTTGGATGCCGTTACAAAAGCGTCCTTGATGGGTGTTACCATGCCTCGCCGTTACGGTGGGCTGAATTTTCCAATGGTTATCAATATTATGATTGCCGATATGGTGTCGCAGGCAGATGCAAGTTTCCAGAACATTTGGGGATTACAGGACTGTGCCGAAACACTTTACGAGTTCGGAAACGAAGACCAGCACAGACGTTTTATTCCGCGCATTTGTGCAGGCGAAACTATGTCAATGGACCTCACCGAACCCGATGCTGGCTCTGACCTGCAGGCAGTTATGCTCAAGGCAACATTCAACGAAAAGGACGGTATTTGGTATTTGAACGGCGTTAAACGTTTTATCACGAACGGCGACTCAGACATCCATCTGGTGCTTGCCCGTTCGGAAGACGGAACAAAGGACGGACGCGGTTTGTCAATGTTCGTTTATGACAGAAAAGTTGGCGGAGTTACCGTTCGCAGAATTGAAAACAAAATGGGTATCAAGGGTGCCCCTACGTGCGAACTTGTGTTTAAAAACGCTAAAGCCGAACTTTGCGGCGAACGCCGTCTGGGACTTATCAAGTATGTTATGGCTCTTATGAATGGTGCTCGTTTGGGTATCATTGCCCAATCCACAGGACTGAGTGAGGCTGCTCACCGCGAGGCAATCGCGTATGCCCGTGAACGCAAGCAGTTTGGCAAGGCAATTATTGAGTTTCCGCCCGTATATGAAATGCTTTCGTTAATTCGCGCCAAAGCCGATGCTTCGCGTGCCATACTTTATGAAACAGCTCGTTTTGTAGATATTTACAAGGCTTTGGAGGATATTTCACGCGAAAGACAACTTACACCCGAAGAGCGTCAAGAGATGAAGAAATTCAGCAAACTTGCCGATGCATACACGCCTCTTGGCAAAGGTATGGCTTCGGAATTTGCCAACCAAAATACATACGACTGCATTCAAATTCACGGCGGTTCGGGCTATATGAAGGACTACACATGCGAACGCCTGTATCGAGATGCCCGTATCACCAATATTTACGAGGGGACAACGCAGTTGCAGGTGATAGCCGCCATTCGCCACGCAACCACAGGCACTTATTTAAATCAAATTCGCGAATATGAAGAATTTAACTATAAGCCTGAACTGCAACATCTTAAAGAAAAACTTGTTGCAATGGCTGCCAAATACGAAGAGTTGGTTAATTTGACGGTGGAAGCAAAAAATCAGGAATTGCTTGATTTTCACGCCCGCAGACTGGTAGAAAGTGTTGCTCATTGTGTTTTCGGACACCTGCTTTTGCGAGATGCCAATGCAGGAGAACATTGTTTGACGTCAGCAGAGGTTTATATCTCATACGGTGAAGCAGAAATCAACAAAATTTATGCCTGTATCAAAGATTTTCGACCTGAAAAATTGGAATTTTTTAAGGTTAAATAACTTTGTTTTGATGATAAATAAAGGGATAATGTGAATATTATCCCTTTTGTTTGTTAGATACTTTTGGGGTACCATATCCGACATCCATACGAAAAAATGACTGCCGAAGCAGTTGATTATTTGCTTCACTGTTTGGGAAAGGTTATACCTTGTTCGATTTGTCCTTGCAGCTTACCCTAACTCCGCCTAAAAATACGTAATATGTAAAAAAGGTTATTGTAACTTTTACAATAACCTGCGCGGACATACTACCTCTAAACACTTGAAATACAAAGGACTATTTTGTGTAGTGGAGATTAGGGGAGTCGAACCCCTGACCTTTTGACTGCCAGTCAAACGCTCTAACCAACTGAGCTAAACCCCCAGCATTTTCGACTGCAAAGGTAAAACTTTTTTTTGACTTGACAATAACTTTTTAAAATAAAAATAATCCGTCATGTATTTTTAAGCCACATTGCAATGCAGACAGCTAATGCGACGCAGGTCTTAAAATGTGGATAACTGCTATTGGGACAAAAATCAAACCCGCAATGACGGCACTTTTGTTACTTTTTAGGTTAAATATACGATATTCTTTTTATTTTTTGTGCCTTAGTAACTTTCTCGCAATGAAGAATAAAAAAAAGGGCTGTCCTCACGGACGACCCTTTCAATTTTTAGTTTTTAGTTTTTAGTTTTTCTTCACTATCAACTTCTCTACTTTACTCATATTATCGGTAACCACTCTCACAAG
>JAITNR010000253.1 GCA_031290375.1 Prevotellaceae bacterium
GACCAATTTCAATTCAGATTTTTTTAACAATATGAATTATTTGAAAAATATTCTTGGCGACAATCTGCTTTCCACACAACTGATTTTTGACGGAAAAACAGAAATAAACAAACCCGACAGCGGAACACTAAATTTTAGAAACATCAATAAATAAAACCCGATAAACTTTAATGTCAGTTTGATGCAATAGAAAATGCCATTTCGGTAATTTACAGAAATAATATTGTTAAAGATACATATTGCTATAAAATACTCAAATTTACGTTGCACACAATCAAAACAAGTATTATTCCGCCAACGATAATGCGGTAATAACCAAAGAGTTTAAAGCCGTATTTGGTTAGAAAGTCAATAAAAAACTTGATAGCCAGCATTGCCACCACAAAAGCAACAGCGTTGCCGAGCAACAGCGTTTGCCAAGCTTCAAAAAAGACAGTTCTACCTGCTTCACTTCCAAACAGTTTCATCAGCGAATAGCCCGAAGCTGCCGCCATTGTAGGCACGGCAAGGAAAAACGAAAACTCAGCGGCATTTTTGCGTGTCAGCTTGGTGGACATACCTCCAACAATAGTAGCCATTGAGCGACTTACGCCCGGTATCATAGCTATACACTGACAAAACCCGATTTTCAATGCACGTTTCCAATCAATTTGCTGGCTGTCGGAAGTTTTTTTAAAGACTTTATCCACAAAAAGCATAAAAAAACCTCCAACAACAAGCATTATTGCTACAACAAACACATTTTCAAGCAGTTTGTCAATGTAATCACTTAACAAAAATCCCAAAACAGCCGCAGGCAGAAAAGCGATAAACAGTTTCCAATAAAAATCAACCGTTTGGAAGAAACGCTTCCAATACAGCACGACAACCGACAAAATCGCCCCAAACTGTATGCAAACCGTGAATGCCTTTACAAATTCGGTGCTTTCCACACCCAACATCGCCTGAGTAAGTATCATGTGCCCTGTTGAAGAGACAGGCAAAAACTCGGTAAGTCCCTCAACTATGGCAATTACTACCGATTGAAACAAGGTCATTCGTCTTTGGTTTTAATCATTATTCCTGCAACCATCAAAATAAAACCTGTTATGCACATAATCGGAGCGAGCGTTATGCGTCTAAACGAAAAAATTTCAGGGTTGTATTCAAGCGTATTTGTTCCTCCTGCCATCAATACAAATCCTAATACAATGATTATAAAAGCGATAGCAATTAAAATGTAATTTATCCTTTTCATATTTATATATTTTTAATAAAAATTTTCTATTTCTGTTCGAGATTTTAGTCTTGCCTGCAAGCACGGTTGGCTGTTAAATAAAGTACATCTCGTTCGTTTTCATTCTGATATAGCGATTTATGGCAAAAAGTGCCGCCAAAAAACTTATCAAAAAGCCTGTAATAAGTACCAAACCGGCTATCGGCACACAAAAATGCCAATCGTAGAGTGGGAGTGTGCTGTCAAGTTGTTTAACGTAATACCCTGTACCAAACAGTCCGATAATTGCAAAAAACGATGCAAAAAGCCCATTGACAACAAACCTTTTCAAAAATGGTTTTCTTATAAACCACGCCCTTGCACCAACAAGTTTCATAGTGTTGATTACAAAGCGTTTGGAATATATTGAAATGCGTATAATATTGTTAATCAATATTATAGTTACTATCAGAAAAAGCAAGGCAACAAGCGACAAAACAAGCGAAATTTTACTGACATTCATATTCAAATCTGAAATCATATCTTTTTGATACACAATATCTTCTATAAAATTGTAGTTTCTCAGTTTTGGCTCTATCATTTTTAGAGAATCGCTGTTGGCATAATCGGCTTTGAGGTTAATCTCAATTGTGGCCTTGAGCGGATTGTAGCCAAGAAACTCAGTGGGGTCGTCTCCCAAGTCGTTAATATGCTCATTAAGAGCAGATTCCTTGCTGATATATCTGTATGCCTTTATAAAGTCTGCTTTTTTTAGATAATCATCAACTCTTTGTATGTCAGACTGTTGAATACTGTCTCGAAGTACAAGGGCAATCACAACATTCTCTTTGGTATATTTTACCGTATGATTAGCCCAAAGCAGCAAAAAAGCTACCAGCCCAACCATAAACAGAGCGAGCGTAATACTGATGGTTGATGTAAAGTAGAGATTGAAGAACGAATCTCTTTTGGTTTTCTCCCGACCGTTTTTTGACATCTCTTTATTAAATGTAACTTTTTGTTAATGACCTGTTTAAAATTGCTTATTAAACAATTACTCAATATTTGCAAAGGTACAATATTTTTTCAACAGCACAAAATGGATAAATCAAATTAAATTGATGTCCATCTGTTTTTATGAATTAAAAATTGTAACTTTGCAGCATATTTGCAGCACTAAAATGAATACGTTAGAAATAAAAAACATAACGAAATATTACGACAAAAAGTGTGTTTTAAACGATGTATCGTTGAGTCTGGAAACGGGCGAAACGGTCGGTTTTCTGGGACCAAACGGGGCAGGGAAGTCCACTCTGATGAAGATTGTTACGGGCTGTATTGCCGCCAACAGTGGTTCGGTGGAGGTGTGTGGACAAAAAGTTACCTCTTCGCAATACAAATTCAAGCAAAACATTGGCTATTTGCCGGAGCATAATCCGCTCTATTTGGATATGTATGTGGTTGAATATCTGACTTATGTGGCTGAATTGTACGGTATTCACAACAGGCGAGAGGCGGTGGAAGATGTGATAATCCGCACAGGACTTTCGCCTGAAAGAACAAAAAAGATTGGGCAACTCTCAAAGGGTTATCGGCAGCGGGTTGGCATTGCTCAGGCTATTATTCACAACCCGAAGCTTCTTATTTTGGACGAGCCCACAACGGGTCTCGACCCTAACCAAATCATAGAAATCAGGGAGTTGATAAGGAATTTGGGCAAAACCCGCGCAGTAATTTTTTCTACCCACATTCTTCAGGAGGTATCGGCTGTTTGCAGCAGGGTTTTGCTGATAAATCACGGAAATATAATCGCAGACATAAAGGGTAATGATTTGACAACCGGTAATTTAGAAGACATGTTTAAAAATTTGGTAGTCGACCACCCTCAATGACATTACAAATATTGAAAATAATAAAATAATTAAAAAATATGAAAAAGTTTTTTACACGTGAAGTTAGAATAGGATTAACCTTTGTAGCAGCCATTGCAGTGCTGTTTTTCGGGTTGAATTTTTTGAAAGGGATAAATATTTTTACGCCCACCAACCGTTATTTTGCTACGTTTGAGGATGTTGGCGGGCTTGTGGTGTCAAATTCCGTAATGATAAAGGGCTACAAGGTAGGGCAGGTGAGAAGTATCGAATATGACTTCAAAAGACAGCGTCCTTTTGTAGTGGAAATAGCAGTAAATGACGATATTAAACTGCCGAAGGGAACAGTTATCAACCTTGCGGACGAGGGGCTGATGGGCGGGAAAATAATTGATATTCAACTTGGCGATAAACTCAGTTTGTTTGCAAGCGGCGACACCATCGAGACCTTTGTTGTGGGCAATTTCCTTACTCAGATTGCAGACTATATGCCAAAAATTGCACAAATACTTGATAATCTGGACTCTGCCGTTGTTACAGTGAATACTTTGGTTAATTCGCCAAGTTTGCAGAGCGGTATCAATTCGTTTGGCTCTACCATGGAAGACCTGACAAGGACGATGGCACAACTCAAACTTGCAACCGCATCGCTGCCTTCCACAATGGTAAAATTAGACAATGTTGCCACAAATCTGGACACAAAAATCAATCAACTTGATATAGCAAAACTGATGACTTCGATAAACCAAACGCTTGAGAATGTACGGGATTTTTCGGACAAATTAACCTCAAAAAACTCTTCGCTCGGACTTTTAATGAACGACAGAGGCGTTTATGACAACCTAAATACAACCGTACAAAGTGCCAATGCTCTGGTGATTGACTTCAAGGCAAATCCCAAACGCTACATTCATTTCTCTGTTTTTGGAGGGAAAAGCAAGTAAAGCATTTTGTCTTTGATGGTTGGCATTGAAACTGCACAAGTAATCCAAAAATGGTTATCCTTCCATTACAAAATACCTCTTATTTAAAATGATTTCAAATAAGAGAGCAGGTGAAAAAAAGTTTTTTCTGCAAAACAGAGGGTTTTTGCCGCTAAGTCTATTTTGATACAATTTGGGTAAGTCTTTTATTAATAAAATGTTAAAATGATGGAGTAAAAAAAATGTAACTGATTTTTAGAATATTTGCATAACCAATTATATTTCAATGTTTTAAATTTTCGATTTTTGCTCAAAAATAAATTGCTATTGTGGGTAATTTATTTTTTCTTCAACTTTGCATCGGGATAATAGAAACAAAAAAAAATGTCGAAAATGTTACAGTTGAATTAGATAGCAAAAAAGACGCACGAAAAAGTATGAGCAGTTTAGTAAAGTTATGGGAAAAATGTATGTCTGTGGTTCGGGAAAATGTTGCCGAACCGGTTTTTAGTACATGGTTTGAGCCTGTTGTGCCGATAAGTTTTAAAAACAACGAATTGGTAATTCAGGTTCCGAGTATGTTTTTTTATGAATATATCGAAGAAAAATATTCCGAATTGCTCAGAGTTACCCTGAACACAATATTCGGCGAGGATATTGTGCTGCTGTACAGAGTTATGGTTGATAACGACAACAAGGCAACTACCGATGTGCCGACCTCCAAATCGAACTGTGGTGTCAACAAAGGCAGACAGGAAGAACAGTCAAACCCGTTTAAAAAAATTACTAATCAAGATATTGATACTCAATTAAATGACAACTATAATTTTGCCAATTTTATTGAGGGCAAACCCAATAAATTAGCCCGCAGTGCAGGTCTGAACATTGCCGACAATCCGGGCAGCACTGTTTTTAATCCTCTTTTCATATATGGCAAGTCCGGTGTGGGTAAAACTCACTTGTCGAACGCCATAGGTTTGGAAACCAAACGATTACATCCCGAAAAGCGAGTTTTGTATGTTGCGGCTAACCTTTTTATGATACAGTACACGGATGCTGTCAGACAAAATACGCAGAACGATTTTCTGAATTTCTATCAGAGTTTGGACGTACTGATAATTGATGATATTCACGAGTTTATGTCAAAAACAGGCACACAAAACACGTTTTTTCACATTTTCAATCACCTGCACAGGTTGGGCAAGCAAATTATTCTCACTTGCGACTGCCCGCCAAGTTCGCTCAAAGGTATGGAAGACAGGCTTTTGACTCGTTTTCGTTGGGGGTTGACTGCCGAAATTTCAAAGCCTGACTTTGAACTTCGCAAGACAATTTTGCAGTACAAAATCAAACGTGACGGACTGGAAATCAAACCGGAAGCGGTCGATTTTATTGCCAGAAACGTTACTGACAATATCAGAGATTTGGAGGGCGTACTGATATCATTATTGGCACATTCTACCATTAACAACGAGGAAATTGACCTGCCGTTAATAGAAAAGGTCATAGGCGTTGCCGCCAAAGAGGAAACAAAAAAAATGCTGACGGTAAATTTAATCTGCGAGAAAGTTTGCAATCATTTTCTGCTTCAAAAGGAACACCTTTATTCCAAGAGCCGCAAACGTGAAATCGCTTTAGCCAGACATATTGCAATGTATCTCTCCCGCAAGCATACGCAATATTCGCTCAACAGCATCGGACAGAGCATCGGCGACCGCAACCACGCCACCGTAATGCACGCCTGCAATTTGATAGAAAACCTGATGAAACAGGATAAAAGTCTGAAAAACAATGTCTTGTCGCTTGAAAGGGAGTTAATCAACTCTCAATAATACCTTTTGGTAGCGGGAATTGAAAACATTACAAGTTATTTATTTTGTGCCTTAATAATCATTCCGTTGAAACCATCTATTTCGACTTGTGAAAGGGAATTTTCGGAGAAATCACACACAAATTTCCTGCCTGAAATCAAGTCTTTGACTAAGACAGTTTCTTTTTGAGAAATTTGCATAAAGTCAAAGGCATGACGGGGGATTTTTATACCAAGTTTCTGTTTTTTGTCTGAAAAATTGGCAACAATCAACAAAACTTCATTTTTGTATTTACGCAAAAAAGCAAAACATTTTTCTGCATTAAATTTTTGATTATCAATATTTACATACATTAAATCAAAAAATAATCCATTTGAAATTGCCTTTTGAGTATGGCAAAGATTAAATATTTTCATATAATATTTTCGCAACTCTTTTTCCTCTACGGTAAGATTTTTTAAATCAAATTTTCCATTGTCAATCCAGCGTGAAAGGGTATCGGGTTGCCAATAGTCAAAAATTGAAGTTCGTCCGTCTAATCCGCTGAAACCCTCACAATCCATACCTTTTTCGCCCAGCTCCTGTCCTGCGTAAATCATTGCAGACGAAGTATTTAGACATGCAGCAACAATCATTGCAGGCTTGGCAGCATTGGGAGTTTTGGCAAAAAAATCTGAAGCTATTCGCTGCTCATCGTGATTTTCGAGGAAATTCAGCATAAACGGCTGAATTTCACCGAGATTTTGCCAGCAGGATGAAATATTTTTTGCAGGCAAATATCCACAGACAACACCTCTAAGCGTGTCATAAAGACCGACTTTGTCGTACATAAAATCAAATTTACCGTAATTGAGGTAATTTTTATACAGTTCAGGGATGTAAATTTCGGCAATAAAAATTATGTGCGGAAACTGCCTTTTAACAGCTCCAATTGCCCAATGCCAAAAGGCAACTGGTACCATTTGAGCCATATCGCACCTAAAACCGTCAACACCCTTTTTTGCCCAAAAAAATAAAATATCCCGCATTTTGAGCCATGTATCAGGAACAGGATTGAAGTATTCGGTTCTATTATTTTGATAATCAACACCATAGTTGAGTTTCACCGTTTCGTACCAGTCATTTTGGGTAGGGTAGGGGGTGAAACAGTCGTTTCCTGTGGCTCTTGCAGGAAATTCCTCATAATCAGTTAATTGAAATTGAGGAGAAAATTTTTCATTTGGAAAATAATAAAAATTGTTTTCGGGTGAAAAACTTTTTGTTTGGTCATCGGAAGCACCTAAATCTTCAAATGTGGAGACATCCGAGTGGTAAACCCTTGAAACGTGGTTGGGGACAAAGTCAATAATTACCTTCAAATCCTCCTTGTGTGTTCTGACTGCAAGATTTTCAAATTCCTGCATACGTTTTTGAGGATTTTCAGCCAAATCGGCACACACATCATAATAATCACGGATAGAGTAGGGTGATCCCGCTTTTCCCTTGACTATATCGGGACTGTCTCCTGTGATATTCAGTTCGGGACAGCTACTTTGTGAGGAGTGTTCGATAACGCCTGTAAACCAGATGTGAGTTACCCCTAAATTTTTTATACTTTCTAAAGCTTTGGTACTAAATACATTAAACTTTCCACAAAGATTTTCTTTGATTGTTCCATTGGGCATATTTTTGCCTTTATTTTTTGCAAAATGCCTTACAAAAACCTGATATACAATTATTTTGTTTTTTTGCATGATAACACAAACATAATAAATTGAAAATGGGAGGCAAAGTTACTAAAAATTTAATTTCGTAAAAAAAAAAGTTGTGGATTAAAAAAAATATATTACCTTTGCATCCTAATTATTTTTTAATATCTAACTTAATTTAAAATTTTTATGAGAAAGTCTAACATTTTTTCTGCAATCTTAGTGGTTGCATTGGTTGGTGCAAGTTTCATCTCTTGTAACCCGAAAAACTCCGTTGTGTCCAAGTCAATAGTAGGTTCTTGGAACAAACAGAGTCAGAATATTGATGTCAAGTCAAGCGACACATATCTTCAGGCGCTGCTTGACTATGCACTGCCTGAGTTGGGAATTGAGTTTTTCCAAAGTGTCAAATTCAACGAAGACGGGACAGGTACTTTTAACGATACCACAACTTTTACCTACACCAAAACCGAAACAGTTGTAACTGTAAAAGCAAGCCATCTTATACTTGATGCTGGGGAGTATCAAATGGATTTGTCAAATGTTCCGCTGTCAATGGAATACACCTTGACAAATGACTACAATGCTTTAAAACTTGATATGGACATAATTGTACCGTTTAAGATGCTTATGTCTGCAGTTTTAGAAGAGATAGGTGAACAAATGCCTTTTCCTGTGTCTGTTGAGTCAATAACCAAAGCAAACATTACTGCCGACTGCGTAAGAAAATAAAAAAAAGCCTCTTTATGAGGCTTTTTTTTATCAAACGCTTTCTACGCAGGATAAATATACAATCAACCCAACAGCGAGTAAAATTCCAACCACTGCTGCCCAAATAACGCTTTTGTCTATTTTGGAAATCGTTTTTTTGCGTTTGGACGACTTTGGAGATGTTGGGCGTTTTTTTGACGTTGATTTTTTTGCCTTTCCCATTTAATCCAATTTTAAAATAGCCAAAAATGCCTTTTGTGGTACTTCTACAGAGCCAATCTGTTTCATTCGTTTTTTGCCTTTCTTTTGTTTTTCAAGGAGTTTGCGCTTACGAGTGATGTCGCCACCATAGCACTTTGCCGTAACATCTTTGCGGACAGCCTTAATTGTCTCTCTTGCAATGATTTTTGCTCCAATTGCAGCCTGCACTGCCACATCAAACTGCTGACGCGGAATAAGTTCCTTTAATTTTTCGCACATTCGCCGTCCAAGCGTTTGAGCGTTGTCGAAGTGTATCAGGGAAGAAAGGGCATCAACAGGCTCACCGTTGAGCAAAATATCAAGTTTGACAAGTTTTGAGGGACGATAGTCGTGCGGTTGATAGTCAAACGAAGCGTAACCCTTTGATATACTTTTCAGTTTGTCATAGAAATCAAATACGATTTCCCCTAATGGCAGGTCGTAAATAAGTTCCATTCTGTCGGCTGAAATGTAGTTTTGTTTGACAAGTTCGCCGCGTTTGCCCAGACAGAGAGTCATTATGCCGCCGATGTATTCGGTTTTTGTAATGATTGAGGCTCGAATAAAAGGCTCTTCAATTCTCTCTATCAACATCACATCGGGCATTCCTGACGGGTTGTACATCTCCATCTCTTCACCTTTTTTGGTAAAAACCTTGTACGAAACGTTTGGTACTGTGGTGATTACGCTCATATCAAACTCTCTGTCAAGTCTTTCCTGTACAATCTCCATGTGAAGCAATCCAAGAAAACCACATCTGAACCCAAATCCAAGGGCAACCGAACTTTCAGGCTCGAATGTCAGGGAGGCATCGTTGAGTTGCAGTTTTTCTATGGAAGAGCGTAAATCTTCAAAGTCCTCAGTTTCAATAGGATAAAGACCTGCAAATAACATCGGTTTTACATCCTCAAAGCCGGCAATCACATTACTACATGGATTTTTGACGTGCGTAATGGTGTCGCCTACCTTTACTTCTTTTGATGTTTTTATGCCTGAAATAATGTAGCCAACATTACCCGCTCCAAGCGAATTTTGCGGCTGCATATCAAGTTTGAGAATGCCTATTTCATCAGCGTTGTATTCTTTTTGTGTGGAGACAAATTTCACCAAATCGCCTTTGTTAATTGTGCCATTAACTATTTTGAAATATGCTATAATTCCGCGAAACGAGTTAAAAACCGAGTCAAATATCAGGCATTGGAGTGGGGCAGTGGGGTCGCCCTGTGGAGCCGGTATTCGCTCAATTATCGCCTTGAGAATGTCAAAAACACCTTCGCCCGTCTTTCCGCTTGCACGAATAATGGTTTCACGCTTCACTCCGAGCATATCTACAATCTGGTCTTCAACCTCGTCCGGCATTGCGTTTTCCATATCAATTTTGTTGATAATGGGAATAACTTCCAAATCGTGTCCGATAGCCATATAAAGATTGGCAATAGTCTGAGCCTGAATACCTTGCGTTGCATCAACCAACAGCAATGCACCCTCGCATGAAGCAATGGAACGTGAAACTTCATAGGAAAAATCGACGTGTCCCGGGGTGTCAATCAAATTTAATGTATATTGTTCATTATCAAAGGAATATTGCATTTGAATAGCATGACTTTTGATGGTAATGCCTCTTTCTCGTTCCAAATCCATATCATCAAGTACCTGTGCCTGCAAATCTTTTGCCAAAACGGTGTTGGTATATTCCAAAAGTCTGTCTGCCAATGTACTTTTGCCGTGATCGATGTGTGCTATAATACAAAAATTGCGGATATTTTTCATTTTTTACTTATTCGAAAAATTGAGTGCGAAGTTACACAAAATTTTTGATTTTTTTGTTTCATTCCGGTAGAAAGTTACCGCGATGAGAGGTGCAGAGTTTTGCACAGAACGCTGCTCAATGTTGGTTTTATCCGGGATTTGGTTGATATTGACCGGCTTAACCGAATCCGTCGTATCCTCTGCAACCGCTATGAGGCGGCATTGGGCAATCCGCAACTCTTTGAGATAGAAAGAGACAAGTCGTAAATTGTCAATGATTTGGCAGATAAGTTTTGGAATGAACTTGTTGAAAAAAAAACGCATAGATATCGGTCAAAAGCCCGAAAAAGAACCCACGGTGAGACAGCGGAGTATGGTTTTTAGTGCAATTAGCCATCACACAAATCATCTTTCCTGCCTGATGGATTGCAATGTGGGTTAACCGAAATATTGCGTATTTATCAAACATAAAAAATATTTTGTACCTTTGCATATTAAAAATTGAACTCCTGCGGAGTTATGTGCAGGAGGAGTTTGCTGCCTCAAGTTGCATTTAAAGTTGTGCATATTAAGGTCTTCACGAGTTTTTGGTTATATTATTTATTAATCATAAATTGTTAATTGTTTAAAAATTTGTATGAAAAAAGAGAATCTAAAAAAATTTGCACCTCACATTTCGGCAGTTGTATTGTTTTTTGTGCTGTCAATAGTGTTTTTTTATCCTGTCGTATTGGAAAACAAGGAATTGCCACAGCCGGACATAAAAAGTGGCAAGGCTTGGGGCAACGACCTACGCAATTATCACCAAAAAACAGGCGACTATGCCCACTGGTCAAACGCAATGTTCAGCGGAATGCCGCATAATTACACGTATTCTCCTCCAACTACCAACGTTTTTAGTAAAATAGGTAAAACTTTAACCCTCAATAGCGGAAATAACTATGGACTGCTTTTTATCTATATGCTTGGTTTTTATATACTTTTGCTGGTTTTGGGCTGTAATTCCTGGTTGAGTGTCATAGGGGCGATTGCTTATGCCTTTTGTTCATACAACCTGATTATCATAGAGGCGGGGCATGTTCTCAAAGGGCTTGTTATGGCTACGATGGCACCAATTATTGCAGGTATAATTCTCTGTTACAGAGGCAAATATCTTTGGGGAGCAATTCTAACCCTGCTCTTTACAGGACTGAACATAATGTGGTCTCATCAACAGATAACTTTCTACCTGCTTTTGGTAATCGTAATAATGGCAGTAGTTTATTTGGTGTATGCAATTAGGAATCACACACTTACTCAATATTTCAAAGCCTCTTTGATACTGATAGTGGTGGCAATGCTGGCTATTGCGCCATCGCTTGGCAAACTGTTGCCAACTATGGACTACAGCAAAGAAACGATGAGGGGTGGATCGGTTTTGAAAAGTACTCCTGACGGCAAAAAAGAGAGTTCTGGCTTGGATTTGGACTACGCCTATCAATGGAGTTACGGCAAAGCGGAAACTTTTACCCTGCTTATTCCTAACTTTGCAGGGGCGAGTTCCATGTACGATGTTGGCTACAAGTCCGAAACATACAAGGCAGCACTTCCCACAGGACAGGCAGCGCAAATTTCCAAGCAAGCCCCGATGTATTGGAGAGACAATGAATATAAATCCTTTACTTCGGGACCTGTTTATGCAGGAGCGATCATCTGTTTTTTGTTCATTTTGGGCTTGTTTGCAGTAAAAGGTCAGGAAAAATGGTGGCTTCTCGGCTCAACACTGCTGTCGCTAATTTTGGCGTGGGGTAGAAATCTGTATGGCATCAATGATTTTCTGTTTCATCACCTGCCGCTCTATAACAAGTTCAGAACGCCCGAAATGGCTCTTGTAATAGCAAATATGGCAATGGCTGTCCTTGCCATTTTGGCTGTCAAGGCTATTATTGAAAATTACAAACAAAATTCGGAAAAATATTTAAAGGCTATTTATATCTCGGCGGGAATTACGGGGGGCTTATGTCTGTTTTTTGCACTTTTCGGCGGTAGCTTGTTTGATTTTTCATCGAATGCGGACAAAAATTTCCCCGATTGGCTTGTAAATGCTTTTGTAGCCGACAGGAAATCAATGCTTTTGACAGATGCTTGGCGTTCGCTTGGCTTTATTGTGGTGGCAGCAGGTTTGTTGTGGTTTTACATTAAAAAACCGTTCAAACTAAATTATCTGCTCGCTGTTTTGGGAGTGCTAATTTTCACTGATTTATGGACTGTTGATAGAAGATTTATCAATGAGGACAAATTTGTTCCCAAATCCACAGTTAGTGAATTTGTCCCAACTGAGGCAGATAAATTTATATTGCGAGATAAAGATTTGAGTTTCAGAGTGTTAAATCTCACCGCAAGCACGTTTAACGAGTCAACTACTTCATATTTTCACAAGTCAATTGGCGGTTACAGTCCTGCAAAATTGCGCAGGTATCAGGATATTATTGATTACTATTTTTCAAAGCAGATCAATATGAATATTCTGAATATGCTCAACACCAAGTATGTGATTGTTAAAACCCAACAGGGAACAGAGCCACAGCAAAATCTCGCTGCTTTGGGCAATGCCTGGTTTGTGGATTCAATAAAATGGGTTGATTTGCCTGACGATGAAATTCTCGAAATAGGCAAGATTAATCTGCAAACTACCGCTGTAATCGACAGGGTTTGGAAGGACAAGGTTTCGGTTCAGAACCATTTTGTTCCCCTTGACACTGTCAATACAATAAAGTTAATCGACTGTGCCGATCCGGGGCATCTGTTTTACGAAAGTGAGTCTGACTGTGAGAACTTTGCTGTATTTTCGGAAGTATTTTACAAGACGTGGCATGCCTATATTGATGGCGAACAAGTGCCGATTGTCAGGGCAAATTACATACTTCGCGGACTGCAAATTCCAGCAGGCAAGCATAGTATCGAATTCAAATGTGTTGATGATGTTTTTATAAAGAGTAAAAAAATATCCTTTGCCTCGTCAATAATTGTCGGCATAGTGCTTTTGGGATTGTTCGGTTTTGCTGTTTTTCAGGGAATAAGAAGGAAGAGGACGTAGGTTAATGTTATTCGACTTAGTATCAATATGTTGCAAATATTTAACAATTATTTTGATAAAAAAATGTTTTTTATCTTTTGTAACTCAAAAAAAAGTTATAACTTTGTACCGAAAATTTTTTTCATATTAAATTGTTTTAAATTGTTTTGTTAATCCGGTGAGATGGGTGAGTGGCTGAAACCAACAGTTTGCTAAACTGTCGTACGGGAAACTGTACCGGGGGTTCGAATCCCCCTCTCACCGCGAAAGTGCAGGGACGTATTGTTACGCTTCTGCATTTTTGCTGAAAAAAATTGCAGGCTTGCAAGATATTTTTTGCAATAAAAATAAATAATGCGCTAATTACGGATTATACTTTACGCGGCATATTTTTGTGCATTGATATTCAAATTAGGAGAATAAGGCGGTAGAAATAAAGGAAGATTGAAGGGGAAAAATAATAAATAATGCACTATATCAAAACAACAACAATAAATAATTACTCTTGCGTATTTTCATATTTTTTTGTACTTTTGCACTTCGTAATATATTAATAACTAAAAATAAAATTATGATGAGAAGAGTTTCTTTTATTGCGGTGATTTTGTGGGCGAGCGTGTCATTTGCCCAAAATGCAACAAACACAAAAAAGTATGACACTATCAATGACTATTCCGGAGGTCTTGCCTGGGCAGAACTGAACGGTAAATGGGGGCTTATCGACTCGATAGGCAACGAGGTTATACCCTTGAAGTATGACGAGGTAAAAAATTTTAACGAAGGATTCGCTCCTGTAAAATTAGATGGTAAATGGGGATATGTTACCAAAACCGGCAAAGAAATTACCTCTTTTAAGTATGATGCCGCATATCCCTTTGTGGAAGAGCGTGCTATTGTGGAACTGGGCGAGAAAAGCGGATTTATAGACCCGACCGGTAAAGAGGTTATACCCTTGATATATGAAAGGGTATCCATTTTCAACAAGGGACGTGCCGCTGTGAAACTGGGCAGAACATTTTACGTTGACAAATACGGAAAAGAGATACCCAGACAATAGCGCAGACAGTTGTTAAATTTTTATTGTCTGAAAAGTATTAATTAAATTTTCGTTGTAATGAGCGGATATACGGATATAATTTTCTGTAAATCCGCTCATTAAATTGTCCTTTTTTGTTGCTTCCCAAAGCACTGTGGCAGTTTTGCCTTTTTGACTTTGGTAAAACTCTGCAAGTTTTTTTTCGGACAGTTGGTGCAAAATATCGCTTCTGAGTTTGCGTTCCTTTGGGGCTATAATCGGCTCAATATCAATTGCCTTTGTGCCTGCGCGCTCGGAATAGGTAAAGACGTGCAGTTGCGAAAATGGCACAATGTTCAGAAAGTCAACGGTTTGTTCAAAAAAGTCTTCTGTTTCGCCCCGCATACCAGCCATCACATCTACGCCAATAAAGGCATCTGGCAGTAAAGACTTTATTTTAAGGGTTTTATCCAAAAAAAGTTCCCTGTTGTACCTCCGTTTCATTAGTTTTAACACCTCGTTGCAACCCGATTGCAAAGGAATATGAAAATGAGGCGTAAAATGCTGAGAATTAGCCATAAATTCAATAATTTTATCAGTCAAAAGATTTGGCTCAATGGAAGAAATTCTAAATCTTACTTCTGCATAAACTTCGTCAATTCTTTTAATTAAATCTAAAAAATTTTCGTCAGAATTTTTCCCAAAATCGCCGATGTTTATGCCTGTCAGTACAATTTCTTTTGCTCCTTCGGCAACGGCTTGTTGTATCACGGCAAAGGTATCAGCCACCGAACTGCTACGGCTCGCCCCTCGTGCGTGTGGAATAGTGCAATAGGTGCAATGGTAGTCGCAGCCGTCCTGCACTTTGAGAAAGTGCCTTGTTCTGTCGTCTGCCGAATATATTGGCTGAAAATCAACGATTTGGTTCGTTGGCTCAACTCGAATTTTGCCATACAACTGCTTTTGCTCAATTTGTTGTAGAATTTCGGCAATTTCAAACTTTTGGTTTGAGCCGACAACCAAATCAACACCCTCTATTTCAGATATTTCCTGCGGTTTGAGTTGTGCATAGCAACCCGTAACCACCACAAAGGCATTCGGGTGATTTTTTGTGAAACGATGTATCGCCTGACGGCATTTCCTGTCGGCTGTGTCGGTAACCGAGCAAGTGTTGATAACACAAATATCAGCCTGCTCACCGCTGTTTGCACGACAAAAACCACGTTCAATCAACTCTCTGCTGATAGATGAGGTTTCCGCAAAATTCAACTTACAACCCAATGTATGAAATACTATTTTTTTCATTTTTCAAAAAATATCCATATCTTATCTAAAATCATACCTTGTTTTGTTTAAAACGCCTCATTTACAGTTATGTAAAAGGCAAAATCCTTGTTGTAATTTTGTTTTGCCACATCAATTCTCAAGTTCGCCTTTGATTTGTTAAACTGTACTCTCAAGCCCACTCCATAAGCGATTTTGGGTGTTGTAAATTCCCATCTTTTGAGGCTATAGACATCGCCTATGCCGCAAAAAACTGATGCTCTGAAAATTTTCCAAACAGGGATTCTCAATTCGGTTTGCATGGTAGCCATCACGTCGTCCCGCCAAACTTTTTCCCTGATACCTCGTAAAATATCAGTTCCGCCAATAGTAGAGAGCATTTGAAACGGTTTGTCCTGCCCTATCGTCCATTCCGAAATAAACTGATAGGCAAAGATAAACTCTTTGTAGAGCGTTAAATATTGACGGAAATCAATTTGTGCCTTCATCATTCGATAGGAACTGCCCAAAATCGGTTCGTAGTGCGCAATAACACTTTTAAAAAACATCCCCTTGCTTGGATAAAAAAAATTGTTTCTCGAATCGTAGGACAAAACACCGCCGATACCTGCCATCAAGTAGTTGTCAAGCCCTTTGATAGCGTAGTGCTGTTCAAAATTTTTGTCCAATCCTTTGATATTTTCCCACCGCAGAGCCATATTTAAACCCAAAATCCAATTGCCGAACACATACCGTTGAGGTTGCAAAGTCAGATAAAAATTGTTTGAATTATAGGGAACAGGGGCTAAATTGTTGTTGGTGTCCAAAAGCAGATTTTCATACACATTGCCAACCCCGTAGAAATTATCAGGATAGTGCTTGTAACCGCCATTTGCGTACAGAAACCACTTTTGATTTTTGCCAAAATAGACAGTAGAAGTTATGTTAAAATTAAACTGTTTTTTGAGAGTATAAGCCGTGTTAAAGCCAATTACACCCGTTCTTCCTTCCTTTTTTTCCGTTTTTATATAGTACGCCCCTGCTACTCCAAAAGCCCATGAAGTTTCAGGTTGATAACTGACAAGTGGCGTTACAACAAAATTCCAATTAAGATTTCCGCTAAAAAGATTTTGAAAAAAAGTTGGAGCAACCTTGTCTTTTTCCTGTATAAAAAGGGTATCCGAGTTTTGTTCGGAGATGTGTTCGGAAATCCCTTTTTGCGCAAATACAGAGGAAGAACAAAGAAACAAAATCACAGGGAAACAGAGAATTAAATACTTTTGCATTAGGACTGAAAATAGGTTACAAAGGTAATAATTTTAATTGACAATTGAGTTCAATTACGGATTATGAAATACAATGCAATATCATTACAAGGGTACCCAATCTAATAACTTTTCATCTTTTAAAAAACAACTATTTTCTTTATCAATCCCTGCAAGACATTGCCAGGTCCGAGTTCGATAAATTCCGTAGCACCGTCTGTTGCCATATTTTTAATGGTCTGCGTCCAACACACCGGCGATGTGAGTTGTGCAATCAGATTTTGTTTGATATCTATGGGATTTCTATGCGGTTTTGCATCAACATTCTGGTAAATCGGACACAGAGGCTCTGCAAAAGTTGTTGCTTCGATAGCATTTTGCAGTTCCACCCGCGCCAACTCCATACAGGGCGAATGAAAACCACCACCAACGGACAACATCAGAGCTCGTTTTGCGCCTGCCTCTTTGAGAGCAACGCAGGCATACTCCACCGCTTCAAAAGTACCCGAAATCACAAGTTGTCCTGGACAATTATAGTTTGCAGGCACCACCACACCACATACATTTTGACAGATTTGTTCAACTTTTTCATCGTCCAAACCCAGAATAGCAGCCATCGTAGAAGGATTTGCTTCGCACGCCTTTTGCATTGCAAAAGCTCGCTGAGCCACAAGTTTTAGTCCGTTCTCAAACGACAAAGCCTTTGCTGCAACCAATGCCGAAAATTCGCCAAGTGAATGTCCCGCCACCATATCAGGCTGAAAATCAGCACAAAGAACCATAGCCGAAAGAACCGAATGCAAAAAAACAGCGGGCTGGGTAACCTTCGTCTGCTTCAACTCTTCATCTGTGCCATTGAACATTATATCGGTAATTCTAAAACCAAGTATTTGGTTCGCCTTTTCAAAATAATCCTTTGCCTGTAACGAATTTTGGTACAATTCCAATCCCATTCCCACAAATTGTGCTCCCTGTCCGGGAAATACATATGCTTTCATATTCAATATTTTGATTAAATTTAACACATTTTTTTTCTATTACAAAAGTACAAAAATAATTCTCAAATTTTCATCATCAATTCTCAATTAATTTATCCTCTATCTTTTAGTATATGACAAAAAAATTTCAGGATCAAGTACAAAATATTCAACAACTGCTAAATATCAAACTTTTTCCCCTGAAAACTACCATTTTCACGCATTTTCTTTTCCAATTTGTGAACAAATTCAAAATTTTTCAAACCCCAATTTGGTGCAATCAACCATTCATACGGCGATTGAGATACAAACCTTTCAAGAGTAATATTTGGATCTAATCGTTCAATAAATTCTATTAACAAATTAATATATTCCTCTAAATCAAATAGTTGAAATTTTTCAGGCTCTTTTTCAAACTCTTTTGCCATTAACGTGTTCTTAACTATCTGTAACTGATGAAGTTTAAGCACATTAATGGGCAACTTGGAAATTGTGACGGCACTTGAAAGCATTTTTCGTCTATCTTGGTATGGCAACCCCAAAATCAGATGTGCCCCAACAGCAATTTTACGTTTGGCAGTCTCGTTGATAGCCCAAACGGATGTGTCAAAAGTATGCCCTCTGTTTATTTGTTTAAGTGTTTCATTATCAGTTGATTCTACACCATATTCAATCAAAATATAATATTTCTTTGCCAAAAATGACAAATAATCTAAAATCTGTTCATCAACACAGTCGGGGCGTGTAGCAATAGATAATCCAACAACTTTCGGGTGAGAAAGAGCCTGCTCATACTTTGTTTGCAACTCTTGTAAAGTTCCATAAGTGTTTGTATAGCTCTGAAAATAAGCGATATAAATTTGTGCCTCGTATTTTTTAAAAAACTCGACTCCCTTGCCTATTTGCTCTAATACAGATAGTTCACTGTTGCAATATTCGGGTAAAAAACTTTGATTATTGCAGTAGGTACAGCCTCCACTCCCCTTGCTTCCGTCC
This sequence comes from Prevotellaceae bacterium, assembly GCA_031290375.1. Taxonomy (GTDB): domain Bacteria; phylum Bacteroidota; class Bacteroidia; order Bacteroidales; family Paludibacteraceae; genus F0058. Next base: position 18,760 of record JAITNR010000253.1, read on the forward strand.
CGATTAGGACAGGTAAAGCCTCCATTGACCGAGATTTTTTGCACTCGTTGTCCAAATTTTTGTCTTAAAAAATCCGAATAATTGTTGTATAATTTTGACATTTTCTGAATATCTGACATACAGCGTAACAGGCAAGTCGTCCGATGAATGTTATGAAAACCTGAATACAAATTTAGCAAAATTTTTACTAACTTTGAAAATATTTTTTTAATTTGTAATTTCTATTTTTTTAAATTTAATTGATTATAAATGAGAGCATTAATCAGCGTTAGCGACAAAACAGGAGTAGTGGATTTTGTAAAACAGTTAAAAGCTCTGGGGTGGGATATTATCGCAACAGGGGGGACTATGAAACTGTTACAAGACAATGATATTCAAGTAATTAACATAAGTAAAATTACAGATTTCCCCGAAATTTGCGATGGGCGTGTAAAAACCCTGCACCCGAAAGTTCATGGTGGCTTGCTTGCCCGCAGAGACAATCCAGAACATCTTAAAGCATTGAAAGATAACGCAATAGATTTTATTGATATGGTTTGTGTAAATCTTTATCCGTTTTCACAAACTATTGAAAAAAAAGATGTTACAATAGAGGAGGCGATTGAGAATATTGATATTGGAGGACCTTCAATGTTGCGTTCGGCAGCGAAAAACTACAGTGATGTTACTGTTGTATGCAATACTGAGGATTATCAAATTATTTTGGACGAAATTCGCAAATTTGGCAATACAATGCCCAATACACGTCTGCAACTCAGTGCAAAAGCATATACGCACACCGCCGAATATGATATGAAAATTGCAACTTTTATACGGGAAAAAGCCGGTTTAAGCGAGAAACTTTTTTTGGAATTTGATTTGTTGCAGTCCCTGCGTTATGGCGAAAATCCACATCAAAATGCAAAATTTTACAGGCAAAATAATTATATGCCGTTTTCACTCGCTTTTGCTAAGCAGTTGAATGGCAAAGAATTAAGTTACAATAATATTCAAGACGCAAATGCAGCTTTGGCAATGGTTAGGGAATTTGATGAGCCGTTTTGTGTCGGAGTAAAGCATATGAATCCTTGCGGTGCGGCTATTGGCAAAAATATTGTCGAGTGTTGGACAAAAGCATATAATGCTGATACTGTAAGCATTTTTGGTGGCATCGTAGCCACAAATCAGCAAATTACAGCAGAAGTAGCAGAATTGATGAAACATGTTTTTCTTGAAATAATCATTGCCTCAAGTTTCTCGGTGGAGGCTCTCGCAATCCTTTCTACAAAGAAAAATCTAAGGCTTATACAGGTTGATATGACAAAAAATGCTGAAACCCAGCCACAATTATTGAGTGTTATAGGTGGTTTGCTCATGCAAGACATTGATTTACAGACTAAAAAAGTTGTTGCTGAAATGTGCGTTACCGACATCAAACCTACCTGCGAGCAGCTTAAAGATCTGAACTTTGGCTTGAAAATAGTGAAACATATCAAATCCAACGCCATTGCAGTGGTAAAAAACGGCGTTACTCTCGGTATCGGTGCGGGGCAAATGAACAGAATCCATTCTGCCGAGATCGCCATGAAACAGGCACATTCAAACGGACAAACTAACGATTTAATACTTGCCTCAGATGCATTCTTCCCGTTTGACGACTGCGTAGAACTTGCCGCGCAAATGGGTGTTACTGCCATTGTGCAACCCGGTGGCAGTGTAAGAGACGAAGAGTCAATCAAAAAAGCCAACGAAAAGAAAATCACGATGCTATTAACAGGAATGAGGCATTTTAAACATTAGGAAAATTTTTAATTTAATTTTCAATTAATTATGGTCATTACTGTCCAAACAATTTTAAAATAAAAAGTTCTCTGTAAAAGGTTACCTTTGTGGTGTTGAAACACAATAACCCACAAAGAACTTTTTATGGCAACAAAATTAGGGAAAAAAATCATATTAATTTTATTCCCGTGTTTGTTATGTTTTTTGTTGCCCTTTTCACAGGATACGGAACGTGTTATCTGACAAAACAACAGATGTATGAAGATTTTGATGAGATGTATGAAATTATTAAAGAAATAAATCCTCAACTTGTTGTATGTCAAAAAAATTACAAGGGTGGATATATTATCTGAAATTAAAAAATCGAGAGCGGATATTGACACAATGACAAATTCGGATTATTTCATCGAATTACTGAATTTGTCATTATCAAAATGCAGTGACAGGCATTTGGAATTAGGAATACCGAGATAGCTAAGCAGGCAATGATAAAAGTTTGGGGAGACAGTATTTTTGCGGGCGGGTCAATAGTAAAATCACCTTTAAAATAAACAAATCTTAATAGAATTTAATGAATATCGTATATTAACGTAAAAAGTAACAAAAGTGCCGGTCATTGCAGGCTTGACCCGCAATGACCGGTATTTGGAAATGATTTGGGTATTAGATACGGTTTTTGATCCGTGATATGATTTTGTGTTCTGCCAATACCAAATATTTCCTCAAAAACAGAGATAAAAAACTGTATTAATTTGTAAAAAAAGTTGTACCTTTGTACTCAAAATTTTGAGTATGCTTTTTTCTAAAAAAATAATATTATACCCATTGAATTGCCGAGATTTTGGCAGTCATGGATTTTTTTCTAAAATTTTAGAAGAGTAACTATTTTTGTTAGTTGCTCTTTTTTATTTTTTAGAACAAATATAAATAAAAAAATTAGCGTAAATTTGTCAAATCTGTGTTAATTGTGTGCTAAAAAATAAAAAGGAAATTGCAGGTCAAACCCGCAATGACAGGGAATAAAATCGTAAATCGTAATTGAATATATGAAACGTACTGACATTAAAAAAGTTATGGTAATAGGCTCGGGTCCTATTGTAATCGGGCAGGCTGCCGAGTTCGACTATGCCGGCACTCAGGCATGCCTTGCTCTCAAGGAAGAGGGCTATCAGGTTGTGCTTGCCAACTCCAATCCCGCAACCATTATGACCGACACGCATATCGCCGACAAGGTTTATATGGAACCACTCACGTTGGAATATATCGCAAAAATCATTCGTTACGAACGTCCCGATGCAATAGTGCCCGGACTTGGCGGGCAAACAGGCTTGAACCTTGCCGTACAACTCGCCAAAAAAGGTATTTTGGACGAGTGTGATGTGGAAATTCTCGGCACATCGTTTACGAGTATAGAACAGGCGGAAGACAGGGAACTTTTTAAGGAACTGTGTCAAGGTTTGGGCGAACCTGTGCTGCCGTCCTTTACTGCAAATTCGATGAAAGAAGGTGTCGAGGCGGCTGAAAAAATCGGCTACCCTGTTGTGCTTCGACCTGCCTTCACTCTTGGCGGTACAGGTGGCGGTTTTGCCGACAATCAGGAGGAATTGTGTGAAATAATGCGTAATGCCCTTTCGCTTTCGCCTGTTCATCAGGTTTTGGTGGAAAAAAGCATTAAAGGTTTCAAAGAGATTGAATATGAGGTGATTAGGGATAAAAACGACACCGCCATTACTATCTGCAATATGGAAAATATTGACCCTGTGGGTGTGCATACCGGCGACTCGATGGTGGTTTGTCCTTCGCAAACGCTCACCAACAAAGAGTACCAACTTTTACGCGACAGTGCGTTGAAAATTATCCGCGCCCTGAAAATCGAAGGTGGCTGCAATGTGCAATTTGCGCTAGACCCTCTCTCGTTCAACTATTTTCTAATTGAGGTAAATCCGCGTGTGAGCCGCAGTTCTGCTCTGGCATCAAAGGCAAGCGGTTACCCGATTGCCCGCGTGAGTGCGAAAATCGCTGTGGGACTGACACTTGACGAAATTCAGATAGCCAATACGCCTGCAAGTTTTGAGCCTGCATTGGATTATGTTGTAACAAAAATTGCACGTTTTCCGTTTGATAAATTTTCTGAGGCATCTAACGTTTTGGGTACGCAGATGAAAGCAACAGGCGAGGTAATGTCGATAGGCAGGACAATGGAAGAGAGCCTGCTCAAAGCCATTCGCTCGCTCGAGACGGGCGTTTGCCACATCTGGCTTGACAAATTCGACAACAAGGATAATGATTTCTTAATCAACTACATAAAAGAGCCAACAGATGACCGTTTATACGCAATAGCCCAACTTATCCGCAACGGAATTGACTTGGGAATGATATACAACGCCACAAAAATTGATATGTTTTTCCTTGAAAAAATTAAAAACATCGTAGAATTTGAAAAGGTCCTGTCAGAAAATCCGTTCAATATCGAAGTGTTAAAAGATGCCAAGAAAATGGGGTTTTCGGACAGGTATATTGCAATGAAGTGGAGTGAAAAATAAGTTTCTTGTCGAAGCTGAACGATAAATATCAAGCAAATTTTTATAAATCAATTTCAATTTACAGTAGAAAATTTTTTATAAAAATTGTAACTTTGTAAAAAATAAATCTTAATAAATTTCCTGTGTTATGATAAAAAAAACAAAAAGATTAGTTTGGTTGCCAGTGTTTTTTAGCTTGGCAATGCTGGTAATTACTTCTTGTGAGAAAAACAAAGAGGTAACAAGCATAACACTTGATAAAACAACGCTTACCGTTACAGTTGGCGAAGAATACACGTTAACAGCAGTAGTGTTGCCTGAAGATGCACCCGACAAAACAGCAGTTAGGGCTGACAATAACAACACCGGAGCAACCTTTATTCTTTCTATCATTGCTATGTCTATTTCTTTTTTATCCCTTTTGTGTTTCATAATTGTTCACATTGTTTTTAGGGCTAAAGATAAAAAAACAAAAAATAGTGTGCAAAAAAAGATTTCTGAAGATATGTTAAGGCATTTGGGTAGAAACAAAATTATAATTGATAAAATTAATGAAAAATTTGGAAAAAATGAATTTGATAAGTATTATCCGTCAGAAGAACATTTATTGAAATTAAAAATTATAGAAGAAGATATGCAGTTTGAAAAATTTGATATTTGGACAAAAAAATATGAAGACTTACATGAATTGAAGTTGTTGTTGAGAAATCTTAATATTGAAACAGATGTTGCTTTAGAACATTTTAAGAGAAAGGATTTACTCAAAGAAACAAAAAAAAGAGATATTGAAATGCTTAAAGTCAATATAGAGTCTTTAGAAAATAAAATTTTAAAAATTTTTGACATAACGGAGGAAACGAGGCAAAAAATAAAAAATAAAGTGGATAATGGACCTAAGTACGAAATTGGAATAGTTGAGTTATAAAAATTAAAATTCTTTTGTTTAAAGCAAATTAATGATTGCCTGTAACATAACATACACCACCGCCATTCAATACGATTATTCGCATAAAGTATCGTATTTTATGAATAAAACTTTTTATGTAATTTTGCAATTTAATTGCATATTTTCATAAAAACACATTTGAATGAACAATGAATAATTAAAAGAATATGGAAGGTGAATTATTAATTTAAAAAAAAATCTTTACGCCCTTTGCGTGAAACAAAAATAAAAAAACGCATGTCAAAAACAGTAACAGAGCAGGATATTTTTAAACTGCGTCAGGAACACGGGATTTTCCCTGTCTATAAAATGATTGATACCTGTGCATCGGAATTTTCCTCTTATGTGCCCTATTTTTATTCGACTTATGAAGATGAAAATGAGTCGGTCATTTCGGACGAAAAGAAAATTATTGTTTTAGGTTCGGGACCAATCCGTATCGGACAGGGAATAGAGTTCGACTACTCAACAGTTCATGCCATTTGGACTATCCAACAGGCAGGTTATCAGGCAATTATCATTAACAACAACCCTGAAACCGTTTCCACCGACTACACCACGTCAGACAAACTCTATTTCGAGCCGCTTACGGTTGAGGATGTGATGAACATAATCAGAATAGAAAAGCCTGATGGTGTGATAGTTACGCTTGGCGGACAAACAGCTATCAACCTTGCCAAGCCATTGAGCGAACTTGGAGTGAAAATAATAGGTACAGACGTTTTGGCGATTGATAGAGCCGAAAACCGCGATTCATTTGAAAAAATAATGACCCAACTCAAAATACCGCAACCCCAAGGGCGAGCCGTAACAAATATTGAAGATGGCATAAAAGTTGCTCAATCAATAGGTTATCCTGTGCTTGTTCGTCCAAGTTTCGTACTTGGCGGACGGGCAATGCAGATTGTAAACAATGACGAATCGCTCAAAACATACTTGCAAACAGCGGTGGAAGTAGATGTAAATCAACCTGTTTTGGTGGATAAATACATTTCGGGCAAAGAGTTGGAAGTAGATGCTATTTGTGATGGCAAGGACGTTTTCATTCCGGGAATTATGGAACACGTTGAGCGTACAGGCATACATTCGGGCGATAGCATCAGTGTTTATCCCACTTTCAGCGTAAATAATCAGGTCAAGGAAAAAATCATCGACTATTCGGTGCGTCTGGGCTTGGAAATAGGCATAATTGGTCTGTACAACATTCAGTTCATTGCTGATGAACACGATGATGTCTTTGTTATCGAGGTCAATCCGCGTTCAAGTCGCACTGTACCCTTTTTGAGTAAGGCGACAGGAATACAAATGGCAGACATTGCCACGCAAGTAGTTTTGGGCAAAAGCCTTAAAGAACAGGGAATTACTCAGATTTATCCTCCTGAAAAACATAGCTGGTTTGTCAAGGCACCCGCATTCTCGTTCTCTAAAATTCGCGGAATGGACACCTATCTCTCGCCCGAAATGAAATCTACAGGAGAGGCGATTGGATATGACAAATCGCTTACTCGCGCCCTGTACAAAGCCCTGCGTTCGTCTGGAATGAATATGGTCAACTACGGCACGCTGCTTGTTACCATCGCCGACTGCGACAAACAGAGAGCCTTGCCGCTGATTAGAAGGTTCTACGACTTGGGCTTTAATATCGAGGCAACAAGGGGCACAGCGGATTTTCTACGCAACCACGATATTAGAACGAGAATACGCAAAAAACTGAGCGAAGGCAGTACCGAAATCTACGACTCAATCCGTCAGGGACACGTCTCTTACGTAATTAACACGCTGGATATGAGCAAAGACCGCACACGTGAAGATGGCTTCCAAATTCGCCGCTGTGCTGTAGAAAACAACGTATCAATGTTCACTGCCCTCGAAACAGTCGAAGTCCTGCTTGATGTACTTGAAGAAATCACGCTTGGTATTGCAACAATAGACAAAATGAACTAATAATTTATTACTGTTGAGACAATTATGAGTAATATGAGTGAAATATGTTATTCTTAACGCTGTAAATAATTGGATCAAATTCTCAATTATGCAGTAGGAATATCCAGAAAATTACTCACAAATAGGGATTGTGCAGCAACTGCGGTTACACTACCTTTGCACTGTTAAAAATTAATAATAGCGGATATTCAGTCACTTCAAAAGGTCGCTGTGCCACAATTTTTAGAAGAATTAAAGCGACCTTTTGACGGTGAAAGAGGTGTTTTCTGACAAATAAATTAAAATTAAACAAAGTAACTGCATAAAAAATGAAATATTTACATTCGTCTATCGTTTTACTTTTTTTTGTTTCATTATCATCTAATCTTAGCGCACAGGGGAACGACTCGACAAAGAAAACCGCAAGCAGTCTACAGCTCGGCGGATATGGGGAAGCTGTTTATATCCGTAACTTTTTTAGTGACAGCCCTTTTCGTTATATGAAACCCGAATCACACAAAAATGACCCATCTCACGGCAGATTCGATTTGCCTCATGTGGTATTTTTTGTCGGATATGAATTTGGCAAGGGCTGGAGAATAAATTCTGAAATTGAGTTCGAGCACGGAGGAACGGAATCAGCAGTAGAAGTAGAAGCAGAAGAGGGTGGCGAATATGAATCGGAAATTGAACGCGGAGGAGAAGTGGTGCTGGAACAGTTTTGGGTAGAAAAAACTTTTAACAGGGCACTCAACCTAAGGGTGGGACACATTATAGTTCCAGTCGGCTTCACCAATGGCAACCATTTGCCTACGGAGTTTTTTACAGTCTATCGACCTGAAGGCGAACGAACAATTTTACCATGCACCTGGCACGAAACAGGCATCTCTCTTTGGGGTAGAATTTCAGATTGGAGATATGAAGTGATGTTAATACCGGGACTTGACTCGGAACTGTTTTCAAATAAGTCTTGGATTGGAAAAGCCTCTGCCTCTCCATACGAATTTAAAATTGCAAACAGGTATGCGGGTGTTGCCAGAATCGACAATTATTCGGTAAAAGGATTGAGAATGGGCGTTAGTGCCTACTACGGACACAGTTTTACAAACAGCGTGATGCCCTCTTATGCAGACAAATACAAGAAAGTAAAGGGTACCGTTATCATTGGCAGTTTCGATTTTAAGTATGACGACCACAACATTATTGCCAGAGGTTATTTAGACTACGGACATCTGTCTGACGCTCAAATAATTTCCCTATACAACAGAAATCTGCCAAATCATTCCCCTTCCTCTCGCACCAATATTGCATCGGATGTTGTTGCCACAGGCTTGGAGGCAGGATACGATATTTTCTCTCCAATTACAAAACTGAAGCAAAAAAATCAAAAGTTTTACATTTTTGGCAGATATGAATACTATGACTCTATGTTTAAGACACCGAAGGATATTTTGGACGAACAATGGTGTGCAAGGCAGATTGTTTACGCAGGAATAAACTATTTTCCGATAAAAAATATTGTGATTAAGGCAGAATATTCAACTGCTTTTCTTAAAAACCCGTATAATAACGAAAGCTCCTTATCATTAGGCATTGCCTACTCAGGCTTTTTTAAGTAACTCATATACAAATAAAACAACAGATACTAACTAAAATATTAATTTTATACCTTTTTTTATTATGAGAAGAATTTCTTACATTTTTGTTCTATTATTCACATCGATTGCATTTTTCAGTTGTGAGGAAACTGTTGAAGACCCGTTTGCAGAGAGAGAAAAAGCCCTTACTCCCGCAATTTCTCAGTATGTTAATCAAACGGTTATAGTAACTTATCGGAATTTGGCTGGTGCCTCAATTGATTTGTACAATGCTATCGCTGCTCTGAAAGCGGACAAAACTCAGGCAAATCTCAATACGGCAACAGAGATTTGGTTTGCCAGCCGCAAATACTGGGAATTGAGCGAAGCCTTTTTGTTTGGTGCGGCGAGCGATTTTGGCATCGACCCGCATATTGACACATGGCCTCTTGACGAAACGGCTTTCAACTACGAAATGGCAAATACAGGACACATTGCGAGTATGGACAGCGAAGATGGCGACATTTGGGCTGCCGACCACTTGGGTCCCTCTTTACTCGGATTTCACGGGATAGAGTACATTTTGTTTGAAAACGGTATTCAAAAAAATGTGAGCGCGATAACAGATGCTCAACTGACTTATGCAAAGGCTGTTGCCGGCGACTTGCGTAATCAATGTATCAGGTTGGAAGCGGCTTGGGCTGGTATAGACAATGTTTCTTCCCCAAAAAGAGCCCTGATTGAAGAAAAAGAGTTGGTTGTTGAACGCAGTAACAGTGATTTTTCTTATGGCGAAAATATGATTAATGCAGGACAGTCAGGCAGTACCTGTAAAACAGTTGCAAAAGCGGCAGTGGATATTTTAAGTGGTTGCATTGATATTTCGGACGAGGTGGGTGTTACAAAAATCGGTACTGCCAACAGCAAAGAAAACACCGATTACATCGAGTCGCCATACAGTTTCAACTCTCTGGTGGACTTTGTGGATAACATCAAAAGCATAGAAAATGCTTATCTCGGTGGCAGTGATGCCAATAACAGAGGAGCAAACATCAGCGACTTTATCAAGAAAAACAAGCCTGAAGTAGATAATGAGGTAAGAGAGGCTATCAACAATGCTATTGCTAAAATCAATGCTATTCCTTATCCTTTCGTTCAAAATTATGATTCACCTCAGGCAACGCTTGCAATAGACGCCTGCAATGTCCTTACCAAGGCATTACAAAAGGCTAAAGCCGTTTTGGAGGAATGATTCAAAAAAATAAAATAACAGATAAAAGAAGACGGGTATAGATTTATTAGACAAACAGACAATCTAAAGATCTGATAAGTCTTTGCCTCTCTTCTTAAATCTTAACAATTTTAAATCTATTAAAAAAAAAAATAATAAAATGAAGTCAAAGTATCATTATTTAATCGGACTCTCTGTTTTGCTGATGTTCTCTTGTAAGACAGACAATCCAAACAAGGAGAAAATTCTGTCGGAAGAATACTACAGCGGAGGAGTGCTGGGAACAGTTTTTGACGAAACTCCACTTGCCTACGAGCAACCAACGCCTGTTGTTGAAGAACAGGGATTTGCTGTTGCTTTCAAATTTGGCGAAGCTCTGTTTGAGAAAGAATTTAACTCCAATGCAACAGGCGTGCGCAGAGGCTTGGGACCTGTTTCTGTTCGCAGTTCCTGTATAACCTGTCATCCGGGTTACGGACACGGAAAACGTATGACAAGGTATAATTCTCATGAATACGGAAACGGTTATCTGCTCGTTGTTACCGATGAAAATGACAATTATGTGTCATCTTTGACGGGAATGCCGCAAACTCAGTCGGTCTATCCTTTTCTTCCGCCAATTGACGAAAGTCAAATTCAAATTAACTGGTTGGAGCATACCGACTCTTACGGCAACAGGTTTCCCGATGGAGAAACATACAGTCTGATCTATCCAGAAGTAACCATTCCAAGAGGAGCGTTTAACGTGCCTATGCCCGATTACTACAAGGTGCGTCTGGAGGCAACTATCGGTATTTACGGCACAGGTTTGATTGATGCCATTGACGATGATTCGATTATTGCTCAATATCGGCGCGAGAAATCTCTGGGCTATTTTGCTCTAAACGATGCCAAATATCAGTCCGAAAATTTTATCGTAGAGTCGGACGGAACATCTCACCCTGGACGTTATACTTACGGTTTAACTCGTGGAACGCTGCAAAATGGTCCCGGTGCAAATGCCATCTGGAACATTACAAACGTAACCCGTTCAAACCGCGCATACAACTACATTACAGTTGCCTACGCCAAAGAAATGGCAGGTAACACATTCATTCAAAGTGAGTTGGGCAAAGATTCAGCAACAATCTATGCCGAATTGATGTCAACAAATCTTCCCGCAGAAATGACTGACGAGGATTATGTCAACTTCATGGTATGGCATAGGGGATTGGCAGTGCCTGCGGCTCGCAGTATGGACGACAAGGCTGTACAGAAAGGCAAGGAGAATTTCAAACAGGCAGGCTGTACCGTTTGTCATCGTCCATCGTGGACAACAGGCGCAGACAACTATTCGGGTGATAATTTGGTAAAAAACAAGTTGCCGCGTTATCCTCACCAAAAAATATATCCCTATACCGACCTTTTGCAGCATAAACTTGATATGGTGAATGGCATTCGTACAGGTTGGTGCCGCACAACTCCCCTCTGGGGACGCGGTCTATCGGAAATATGTACAGGAGCAAGCGAACATCTGCACGATATGAGGGCGAGAAATTACGTTGAAGCGATTATGTGGCACAGCGGCGATGCTGCTACTGCCCGCGACAAATTTCACAAGATGTCAAAGGAAGACAGGGATGCACTTGTAAAATTTTTACAGTCTATTTAGAGTTTAGAACAAAAAGTGAAAAAAAATTGGGTTAAATATTTGGCTTTTGGAACATTAATTCTGATAATGATAGTTTTGGCTTCTGCCACTTTTGCAGAAAAAATACATGGTTCGGAATTTGCCCAAAAACAGATATACGGAACAATCTGGTTTGTGGCTCTGTGGGGGATTTTGGTGGTAAGTGCCCTGTGCATTTTCCCCTCTGTCCTCCGCATCTCGCCCGCTTTTTTACTTCATTTCTCTATGGTAATTATCCTTGCGGGTGCTTTTATCACTTTTTTGACGGCAAAAAGGGGTAATGTGCATATCAGGCAGGGAGAAACCGTCAATTCTTTTGTTTCGGAAGGGGATGCCAAAAGGCTATCCTTTCCTTTTTCTGTCAAACTGCTTCTTTTTGACATTGAATATCATGAAGATAGCTACCAGCCTGTCGATTATATAAGTTTTCTTATGGTAGATGATGAAGTATGCAGGGTGTCTATGAACAGAATCTTCAAACGTCAGGGTTATCGCATCTATCAAATGGAGTACGACATTGACGAAATGGGCACAACACTACAAATTGCCTATGACCCGGTCGGAATAGCGGTTACCTATTTGGGATACATTTTGCTGGCTTTGTCCATGCTTTGGATTCTGTTTTTGAGGATAAAATGGAAAAAAATATTGATAATCACCATTCCTTTGGCTGCAATTTGGTATTATATCTCACAACTCAACCCGATGACACCTGTTTTGCGTTCTCCGCTTCTGGCTGCTCACGTGTCAATTATAATGGTGGCGTATCTCTTGCTGCTGACAATCATGATATTGAGTATAGTTGGATTAGCCTCAACAAAGCGAAGGGAAAAGATAAAAAAAGTCAGTTCTTATATGCTGTACCCTGCCATTTTTTTGCTTACTGCCGGAATATTTATTGGAGCAGTCTGGGCAAATATTTCCTGGGGCAGATATTGGGGATGGGACGCAAAAGAGACATGGGCGTTAATTACATTGTTGGTATATGCTCTACCTTTTCACAGTCGCAGTTTGCCATTTTTCAGGGACACAAAAAAATTCCACATTTACAATCTTACAGCCTTTATAACTATCCTGATGACATTTTTCGGCGTAAGTTTCTTTCTTGGCGGCATTCACAGTTACGTTTAGAAATCAGATTTAATGAACAAATAATCAATTCGTTAAATTATTAATGCAAAATTCCTTTTTTATTTCTTAAAATCATTAACTTTGTATTTTTTATTATCTTAAAAAATGGAATATTCTTTGGCATTGCAAAAAGCCGCTTCCTATTGCTCTGTAAGTGAGCGGTGTGCGTCTGAGGTGATTGAAAAACTGCAAAAATGGGGTATTAATTCTAATGATTGCGAAAAGATAGTAGAGCACCTCAAAAGTGAAAAATTTATTGATGAGCAACGTTATTGCAGTTTTTTTGTTAAGGACAGGTTTCGCTTCAACCTTTGGGGCAAAAACAAAATTGCCTATATGCTTTCGGTTAAAAATCTGCCGAAAGAGTTTATTGCAGAGGCATTGGAACAAGTCGATTATGAGGAATATATCGCGGCATTGTCCGCTATGCTGCACTCAAAAGCAAAGTCAATCAAAACCATCGATCAATACCAAAAGAACGCCAAACTATACCGCTTTGCCCAATCAAGAGGCTTTGAAAACGAGGCAATCAGAGAGGCAGTGGCGAAGGTGATTTAGGTATTAGATACGATTCATTCTTTTTTATTGGGCAAATTTATTTTCATGGAGCTAATTTCATACAGGTAAGTTTTTGTGCGTGTTATTATGTAATCAGTTCAGTTTGAAATTATATGTCAAAGTGCCAACAGCAATGCCGTTGCCTGACGAAAATTTAACTTTCTTGGCGGCTTCCATCGTAGAATTACGAAGTTTTTCATCAGTAATATTGGTTACAGAATTTTTTATTGTTACGTCTGTAACACGTCCATTTTCGTCGACCCTGATTTCTACCGTTATTCTGCCTTCAACATTTTGTGTATATGCGGGTTGGGGTATTCCGCTAACGAGTTGTCGTCCGTTCAAACTCCAATTATGTCCATTGTAGGTACCACTGCCAACAGGATTGCCCTGCGTTGAATTTCCTGTCGAATTACCTTGCCCGCCGCCACTACTGGAACCTGAACCGCCACTACCGTCGCCACTTTGCCCAAACACTCCTGACATAGCATTGTTTGCCCTGTCTGTTTTTGCTTTCTCTTCTTCTCTTTTCTTTTTTTCTGCTGCCTCTTTTTGAAGCCTCTCCTGTTCCATTCTCTCTTTGAGTTCCTGTTCCCGCTGTTTTTGTTTTTCAGCCTCAGCAAGTTTTATTGCCGCCTCGTTTGTTTGTGTCATTAAATTGTTAGGAGGGGTAGGGGTTGACCTTGAAAAATCAGGCGTAACCTCTGACGGTTCTGCTCTTTGAGGAGCCGGCGAGGTACTGCCAAAGCCCTCCAAATTGTCGCCAAGCATAACTTCTATCCCTTCGGGCGGATAGTTCGAGGGCAAATACAATCTGAACAGAAACAGCAACAGCAGTATCAATATGCAAATTACTACCGTACCGATAGAGGCGTATGTATCAGAATTTTTCATTTTCAAGCAAAATTATTATTTTTTCTGTTTGTCCAATGCATTAGTGGCAAGGACTATTTTTATTTTATTAGTATTCGCTATATCAAGCAGTTGTATTACGTTATGATACGGTGTAGCATCGTCTGCATAAAGTGCTATACAGGTGGTAGAGTCGTTGTTGTGAGCGGCTGTTACCATAGGCTCAATCTGCTCAAAAGCAACCTCTTGCGCCGATTTGCCGGGCATTGCTACATGATAGATACCTGTCTGATCAATGCCGACTTTTATCAGTGGCGTTTTGGTAGTTGTCTTGTTGCTACTCTGCGGCAGGTTGATTTTCATATCGTTAGGCGAAGACATTGTTGAAACTATCATAAAAAAGAGTAACAGCAAAAACACTATATCCGTCATCGAAGCCATCGAAAATGCGGCATCTATCTTATATCTTCTTTTTATTGCCATAATTTTTTTCTTTTAATTGAATATTGTGCATTTCAATAATGAGAAGTTTTCTAACTTCTGCATTTTTGTGCCTCAAATTCAGTTTTTTACAGGTGTGTTCAATAAATCCATAAACTCCATGGAGCGACTTTCGAGTTTCCTCATCACCTGACTTATCTTGGCATTGAGATAGTTATAGGCAAAATATGCCAAAATACCGACTATAAGTCCACCTACCGTAGTAATCATCGCCACGTATATGCCTGCTGACAAATCGCTGAGATTGACCGCATTATCGCCTTTGCTTGCGATATTGAAAAAAGCCTGTACCATACCCAAAACCGTTCCCAGAAAGCCAATCATAGGAGCTCCGCCCGAAATGGCAGCCACTATTCCAAGTCCTTTTTCGAGTTTGGCAATCTCGATGTTTCCGACATTTTCGATAGCAACAAGCACATCTCCCATCGGGCGTCCCAGACGGGTGATACCCTTTTCTATCATACGTGATGATGGAGTGTCGGCTTCCTTGCAAAGTTTGAGGGCACTATCCACTTTGCCATCATAAATGTAGTCCTTGATGCGACTCATAAATGATTTGTCTTCCTGCGAAGCATTTTGTATTACAATAAAACGCTCGATAAAAAGATAAATTGCAAGAACGAGCATCAAAGCCAGCGGAAGCATTATCCAGCCGCCTTTTACTGCCATTTCAAACAGACTTATACTCTGTTGTGGCGGTATCGCCGAATTTTGCATGGCGTCTGTAACTGCCTGCGTATTGGACATAACAGCATTTGCCGTATCCTGAACTGTGGCAGGAATTTGAAGTAAGAACATAATTTTATTTTTGATTAATAATTAATATTTTTTTTTCGTAATTTTTCAATTATTTCAATTCTCAATTTTCAGTTTGTAATCCGTAATTGTTTTTTCCAGTCCCAAATAGAGTGCATCGGCAATAAGAGCGTGTCCTATGCTCACTTCGGCAAGGAAAGGAATTGACGTTACAAAAAATTCAAGGTTTTCGAAACTTAAGTCGTGTCCTGCATTGACTTTTAGTCCCAATTTTTTTGCCAAACCGGCAGCAGACACAAAACTTGCCACTGCTTTTTGTGGATTTTGCCTGTACATAGCAGCATACGGCTCGGTGTAGAGCTCAATTCGGTCTGTACCTGTCTTTGCCGCTGCCTCAATATTGTCAAGTTCAGTTCCTACAAAAATAGACACTCTGCAACCCAATTCCTGAAAACGCTGCACCAAATCTTTTAGATAACTTTGATTGTCGATGCAGTTCCAACCGGCATTTGAAGTCAGGGCATCAATGGCATCCGGCACAAGCGTTACCTGCGTGGGAGTGGTTTTTTCTATCAAGTTAATGAATTTTTTTACAGGGTTGCCCTCTATATTAAGCTCTGTTTTTATATTTGCCTGTAAATCAAACACATCACTGTAGCGAATATGTCTTTCATCCGGACGTGGATGGACGGTAATACCGTCAGCTCCAAATCTCTCACAATCCTTTGCAACCTGCAATACATCAGGCACATTGCCCCCTCTTGCATTTCGCAGGGTTGCTATTTTATTAATATTTACGCTTAACTTTGTCATCAATTTAAAAAAAAATTATACCTTTGCGGTAACTTAATTCTGAAAGGGATTTGCAAAATTACAATAAATATTTTGATTATTAAAAACTTTTTTATCAATGAAAATAATCATTTTTGGCACTCAATTCACAGATACTCATATATTTTTGTTGAAAAAAATTATTGAATTTTTAACAAAACATAACATTGAAATTTTATATGACGCTCTTTTTTTTGATTTACTTGTTAAAAAAAAGGATTTTGAGTTTCTAAATAAAAAAAACATAGCAGATTCGGATTGCACTGCCGATATGGCGATTTCTTTTGGTGGAGACGGTACTTTTCTTGCCACTGCCCTGAAAATAGGCTCAAAAAATATTCCTATTTTGGGTGTGAATGCGGGCAGGCTTGGTTTTTTGGCTGATGTGTCGGAAACGGATATAGACTCTGATTTACAGGCAATTTTAAACGGAAATCATAGAATTGAAGAGAGGACTGTATTGCACCTGGAGATTGTGCAGGGGCGAAAAACCGAGACATTTTTTGCGCTCAACGATGTGTCTGTGCTTAAAAAGAATATCGCTTCGATGATTTCAATCAATTTGAATATTGACGGCGAATTTGTAAATACTTATCAATCAGACGGTTTGATTATTTCTACTCCAACAGGTTCTACCGCTTACTCCTTGAGTGTTGGAGGTCCAATTTTAACTCCTGATTCAGAGAATTTTATACTTGTGCCTGTGGCACCGCATTCTCTTGCTGTCCGTCCGCTCGTAATTCGTAACACCTGTAAGGTTGTGCTCAAAGTAGAGTCCCGTTCAGGCAATTACCTTGTTTCTGTGGATAGCCGTTCGTTTCAGGTCAAGGAAAATGCGGTAATATTAATACGAAAAGCCGACTATAAAATTAAAAGCATTCAGCCTCAAAATCATTCATTTTTCAATACTTTGCGAAATAAATTGATGTGGGGAGCAGATGTAAGAAAATAACAGTTTGAATTTAAAAATATTTGTTATGAAATACCGAAAGTTACATGATTTTGAGATAGAGCGTTTGATAGGTCAGGGCTGTACTGCTGACAGTTGGGACAATTTGCAGGTTGACGAGGAATTTTCGACTGACTTTGTTGTGAATGTACGATTTACAGGCAAAAGTTTCTTGGGCAAATTTTCAAAAATTTTCAAGTTTGACAATGGAATTGAACAGCATTCAGGCATTTACAATGCTCATTTGCATAATTGTACAATTGAAAATGATGTTTATATTTCACACGTTCACAACTATTTAGCCAATTATACAGTTGGACAGGACAGTTACATTGCAAATGTGGGAACTGTTTCGGCAGACAAGGGCAGTGCCTTTGGCAATGGGGTTATGGTGGCTGCTGTGAATGAAAACGGCGGTAGAAAAATCCCGATATTCGACAATCTCTCCTCCCAAATGGCGCATTTGTTGGTTTTTTATCGGCAAAAAAAGAGTGTTATTTCACACATTTTCAGCTTAATAGAGAATTACAGTAAAAAAATTGCAGAAAATCAAGCACTTATTGGACAAAAAGTTTTTTTGAATAATTGCGGTGAAATTCTTAACATCAAAATTGGCGATGGGGCGGTGCTTTGTGCTGTGGCAAAACTTTGTAATGGCAGTATTAACAGCACTTTAGATGCTCCATGTGAGGTAGGTACGGGTGTAGTGGCAACAGACTTTATTTTTGCTTCTTCGTCTAAAATTACGGATAATGTGTTGATTAATAGATGTTTTGTTGGCGAAGGATGTGAGATTTCAAATGGTTTTTCTGCTACCGACTCTCTGTTTTTTGCAAATTGCGAAATGATGAATGGCGAGGCTGTGTCGGTATTTGCTGCACCTTACAGTTGTTCGCACCACAAGTCAAGTCTATTGATAGCCAGTGCTTTATCTTTTGCCAATATCGGCAGTGGCACCAATATGAGCAACCACGCTTACAAGTTAGGTGCTGTACATCAGGGAGTTATGGATAGAGGTTGCAAAACAGCAAGCAACTCATATATGCATTTCCCCACTCATACAGGGGCTTTCAGCACAATTTTCGGCACACATAAAAACCATCTCAATGTTTCTGATTTGCCGTTTTCGTTTTTGGTGGAAGAAAACGGGGTTTCGTACCTATCGCCAGCAATAAATCTCTTTCGCTTGGGCATATTGCGGGACGTCAACAAATGGCAAAACCGCGACAAACGTAAATGCAAAAATCATTTGGATTTAATTAATTATGATATGCTTAATCCTTTTATTATCAATAAGATAGAAAAAGGAATTGAGGTTTTGCAATCTTTGAAAGAAAAAACGCCCGAAGCGGAATATTTTGAGTATGGAAACTGCAAAATCCGTAACAATGCTCTCAAAAGGGGGATTGAGTATTATAAAGATGCAATCACCGTTTTTATTGGTAATTTTCTGTTAAACGGGAAAAATTTTAACTTACAGAAAACAGAAGATTGCATGCAATGGGTTGATTTGTCGGGTGTTATAATGCCCAAATGCAAGATAGACTACTTATTTGACAATATTGAAAACTACAAAGATATTAATCAAATCAAAGAATATTTTCATGAAATATATAAAAATTATGATGAATATTATTATATGTTTATGGTTTCAAAGAAATATTTACCGACAAGCGAAAATATTAAAACGATTCTCGAACAATACGTTTTCATTTTAGTAAATTTGAAAAAACGAATTGTTTTAGAGGCTAATAGAGAGTTTTTCGGAACATCTAAAATTAGTTATGGTATTGATTATAATGAGGATAAAGATAGTGATTTTGAGGCAGTTAGAGGTGTAGTCGAAACAAACACTTTCGTTAATAACTGTACAAAAGAAATTCAACAAAAAATAGACAAAGCAAGAATAAGTCAAGGATTACTTAGCAATGAATAATGAATAATGAATAATGAATAATATATCGTATGAGAAGTTCATTATTCATTATTCATTATTCATTATTCATTGATATATAATTGATGTAAGCATAAATCTTACTTGCTTATTGTGGATAAGCAGTAATAAAAAAAAGGGCTGTCCTCACGGACGACCCTTTCAATTTTTAGTTTTTAGTTTTTAGTTTTTCTTCACTATCAACTTCTCTACTTTACTCATATTATCGGTAACCACTCTCACAAG